>CALLZL010000289.1 GCA_937859575.1 uncultured Chloroflexota bacterium | reverse complement strand
ACGAGATAAGCTAGTGACTGGAGTTCAGACGTGTGCTCTTCCGATCTGCAGCGGCCGTTGATGCGCAGCGCGGTTCGTTCATGCTGCACGATCAGGCACGCGAGGGGCTGATCTGCCGGGCACTGCTCAGCAGCGATGGCCAGGTCTATACACAAGAAATTGCCGTCGATTTCACCAGCGGGGTCAGCCTCGCCGGTTGGGTGATGCAGGAACGCGAAGCATTGTGTATCGCCGATGTACGGCATGATTCACGCTGGCTGCATGCCGAAGGTCGCGCCGACGAGGTGCGCTCGGTGATTGCCGCACCCCTGATGGCACAGGATGGCCCGCTCGGTGTGATCATGCTGACCAGCCCGCATATCAACGCCTTTCGCCAGGATCAAGTGCAGCTCCTGACGACGATCGCTAACGAGATCGCAATCGTTATTCATAACGCGACCCTATATACCGTTATCAACGAGATTGCACTCGAACGTGGTGAACTCTGGGCACAACAGCGCGAAGAGAACTCAAAGAACCAGGCCATCCTCCAGAGCCTCGGCGAGGGTGTCATCGTGCTTGATGAGCAAGAGGCGGTCGTGCTCTTCAACCCGGCTGCCGAACAGATACTTGGCCTGCCGGCACAGATGGTGGTTGGGCAGGCGATCAGTACCATTACATCCACAGCCGGCGACGACAACGATCGGGTGCGCCGTTTTATCGACGGGGTTGAAAAAGGGCTACGTGCTATCGATGAGCGCGAGGCCAACCACAACCTGATGCTCGAACTTCCGTCGCCCGATCAGGCTATCGCGCTCAACTTCGCCCAATGGCTTGGCCCACGCGGTTACCGTTTCGGCAGTGTGATCGTGCTGCGTGATGTGACACGCGAGATCGATGCCGACCGCACCAAGCGCGAGTTCGTTTCGAATGTCTCGCACGAGTTGCGTACGCCACTCACTGCTATCAAAGGCTATACCGATCTGCTCTTGCTCGGTAGCACGAGCAAACTCGATACCGAACAGATATCGCATCTGCATGTTGTGCGCAAGAATACCCGGCGACTGATGGATCTGATCGCCGACCTGCTCGAAATCGGGCGACTCGATGACCATCGGGTCCAGCTCAGCATCAGCAATGTCGAGATCGGCGATGTCATTCGCGAGGTCGTGCAGTCGCTCGGTGTCGAGAGTGAACGCAAAGAGATCAAGATCGACACCAGTATTCACACCAATATTGTGCCGGTGGAGGCCGACACCAAACGTCTGACGCAAGTCGTGACCAATCTCGTCTCGAATGCGGTGAAATACACGCATCGCGGCGGCCGGGTGCAGGTTACGGCATTTATCAACCCGGCCGGGCTACTACAGGTTAATGTGCAGGATACAGGCGTCGGCATTTCACCTGATGATCAAAAGAAGCTCGGCCGGCGCTTCGTACGCTTCGATAGTGAGCTGCGCGATGAATCGGGCGGTACCGGGCTTGGGCTCTCGATCGCATGGTCGCTGATCGAGCTCCATGGTGGGCAGATGTGGGTTGAAAGTGAACCGGGGAAGGGAAGCACCTTCAGCTTCGTCATCCCGGTGAGGCAACCGGAACAGGATGGCAGCGGTGAGCGCAACCTACATCAATAACCGATTACTCCACTTCGAAGTGGTTGGTCGGCGTGGGCCGCCCGTGATCTTCCTCCACAGCTGGCTCGGCTCGTGGCGTTACTGGTTGCCGACGATGGAACATCTTTCCGAGCGCAATCGCACCTATGCGCTCGATTTCTGGGGTTTCGGCGAGTCGGATCGACGTGATGGAGCCTTTTCGATCGATGAGTATGTTGAGCTGTTACTTCAGTTCATCGACTCAATCGGCCTGTCGCAGGCCAGCCTGGTTGGCCATGGGCTTGGCGGTATGGTTGCCGTTCGCGCTGCGCTGGCCCAACCGGCACGCTTCACCAAGATCGCGGCGGTCAATACGCCGTTCCACGGCCAGCAGATCCAGCATGTGCTGAAGCAAGGCACATTTGCGCGCATTCTGGGGCGGCAGTCACCGGCATCTGTCTGGACACGCCTGATCCGGCAGCTCAATGTCGATTATCCTCAGATCCTGAATGAGATCATCGAAGATACCGAGAGCCTGGCCGAGACGGTTGTACAGCGCGTGATTCATTCGGTGCTCGAATGCGATCTACGGCCGGATCTGGAGCAGCTCGAAGTACCACTGCTGGCGATTTTCGGCGAGAAGGATGCGATCGTCAGCCCCGAGCAAGCACAGCTGCTGCGCGACGAGCAAGAGGCATTCCAGCAGGCGATCGTTCTGCCGCGTGCAAATCACTTTCCGTTTCTTGATCAGTCGAATATCTTTAACCGGGCACTGACCGATTACCACGCCAGCCAGGGTACGCATGTCGAGATCAAAACCGAATGGCGGCGGCGGGTAAGCCAGTTTGAGTATATCTAGCACTTCGGGGGCCAAGAATCACGAGCGGGGCGGCTGATGCCGCCCCGCTCGCTCGTTCAGCAGCGCGATCACAGCCGCGAACGTGGATCCAGTGCATCACGCAGGCCATCGCCGATGAAATTAATACTAAGCACCGTGAGGAAGATCAACAATGACGGCAGCAACGACATATGCGGCGCAAGCTCAAGGAAGTTCTGCCCGTCGGTCACAAGCCGCCCCCAAGTCGGCAGGTCGGGCGGGAAACCTACCCCAAGAAACGAGAGGGTTGATTCGGTAATAATGGCAGTACCGACACCAAGCGTCGCTGCTACGATGATCGGGCTCATCACATTCGGCAGGATATGGCGAAACATGATCGCCAGCGGCCCGACACCGAGGCAGGTTGCCGCCTCGACAAACTCACGGTGTTTGAGCGTCTGAAACGATGCACGCACAACACGCGCCGTCGGCATCCACGTCAGCAAACCGATCACCGACACGACCAGCAGAAAGATGCCGGTTTCCGGGCCAAGGGCGCGCGTCAGCGTATCACGGAAGAGGTAGACGATCAGCAGAAAGAGCGGCAGGGTCGGCATCGAGAGAAAGGTATCGGTTATCCACATGAGCAACTGATCAAGATAGCCACCAAAGAAACCGGAAATCGAACCAACAATCGTACCGACCAGAATCGCTATCAACATGGCCGTGACTCCGACGGCGAGCGTCACACGGCCACCGAACAGGGCGCGTGCAAGAATATCGCGGCCGAGGTCGTCGGTTCCCATTGGTGCTTCCCATGTAGGCCCGGCCATGGTCGGCACATCAAAGTTGAGCGCCTCGCGATCGACAGTATAGATTGACGGACCCACCAGTACCGCCAGGGTAAAAAAGATGATCACCAGCGATCCGAGCACTGCCAGCCGATGTTTCAGGAAGCGGCGGCGTGCATCCCCCCAGAGGGTGCGGGGCGGTCGCTGCGAGATATCACCGATCTTTCGTACATCGGTGATGACAGGCGTTGTGGTGCTATCGATTGCACGATTGGCTTCTGACATCTTGCGTCCCTAGCTGTAGCGAATCCGCGGATCGAGCGTCGCATAGGCGACATCGGCAACCAGGTTAAAGAGGACGACCAGCACTGCATAGATGAAGGTGATCGCCATCACTACCGGTGTATCACTCAACTGTGTCGATCGGATCAGCAATTCACCGATGCCATTCACACGAAACAGGGTTTCGGTAATAATCGCACCGGTAAAGATCGCCGGCACCCCGAGCGACATGAGCGCAATCACCGGGATCAAGCTGTTGCGCAGCGCATGCCGAATCACCACTGCACTTTCGCGCAATCCTTTGGAACGCGCCGTTCGCACATAATCGAGCGGCAGATTATCGAGCATCGAGGAACGCAAATACCGCGTGACATCCGCTGACTGCTGAATGGCCACAACCATGACCGGCATGATGATCTGCCGCAACTGTTTGGTGAACGACTCAAGATCGACAACCTGGATGGTTGTGTCGTAGATCAGCGGAAACCAGCGTAGATTGACGGCGAAGATCAGAATAACCAGCAGGCCGATCGCAAATGAGGGAATAGAGAAGCCGACGAATGCCATCGTCGTGGCGATACGGTCGAACCAGGAGTATTGTTTGACCGCCGAGATCACGCCGATCGGCACCGCAATACTGAGTGCGACCAGATATGCGATCCCGACCGTCCAGAGCGTCTGCGGCAGGCGTTGTGCGATCAGATCGGTCACCGGTACCCGTGAGTTGAACGAGAATCCGAGATCGCCCTGCGTCAAGACATTATTCAACCAGAGGAAATAGCGCTCGTACCATGGCCGATCGAGGCCGAGTGAACGACGAATATTCTCACGTACTTCTTCGGGAACATTCGGGTTACGCCCAAACTGTGACATTGGATCGCCGGGAGCCAACCCGAGCACAGCAAAAATCACGAAGCTGATCACCAGCAGTGTTGGAATCGCGATCAGCAGGCGGCGAATGATATAGTTCGTCACGCTGGCCTCATATGTAACACAACCGGGTGCGCAGCCGGGTTATCCGGCTGCGCACCCGATCGTTCCTTCTGGTCGTTACGGTGCCATCGACCACTCGGCGACGTTCCACATCTCCGAGTCCCACGGGTTACCATTCAAGCCCTGGAGCTTGTTGTTATAGCCCGAGGTGACCTGGCTACGCGCCACCAGCGGAATGATTGCGACATCATTGATCAGGATGTCGTTCATCTGGCGAATAAGCTCGATACGTGCTTCAGCATCGGTAGTACTGGTCAGCTGCTCGAACAGCGCATCGTATTCAGCGTTGACATAGTCACCATCGTTGCTGAGACGCCACTCATTCGCCCGTGCGCCGGCTTCGCTACCCTTCCACTGCTCGAGGTAGTTCTGCGGATCCGGCTGGTCGTAGCTGTTGGTGTACATCTGCAGGTCGGCGTAGAACTTGCCGAGGGTATCGGGGTTACCGATATCGCTCGAGAAGAAGACGCTGGCATCGATCGCACGCAGGTTCACAACGATGCCGATCTGAGCCAGGTTCGCCTTGACGATCGCCTGGGTGCGCTGGCGTACCGGGTTGATCGTCGTCTGGTACGACACAACCAGTTCGACGCCATTCTTGTCACGCGAGCCGTTGCCGTTGGTATCAACCCAGCCGGCATCTTCGAGCAACTTCTTTGCACCATCAAAATCAGGCGTTCCATCGGCCAACGAACAGGTGTTGCGGCCACCGAACTTGTCGGCCGGATCAACATACGGCAGCGTCGTGACGATTTCACACGTCGGGTCGCCTGCCGGGCCATACAGCTGCTCGGCGATCGTCTTGCGATCAATCGCCAGCATCATCGCCTGGCGTACTGCCAGATCGGTCAGGAACGGATGCGGCTGGTTCGGCTCCGAACGATTATCGCCCAGGGCCGGATCCGGGTTCGAGAAGTTGACGACGATACGCTCGACGCTTGAGCCCTTGATCGACAGCAACGTCCCCTGGCCACCCTGAGTGATCAGCTGCTCGAGAACGGCAGCCTCAACCTGTAGGTTCCAGGCATAATCGGTATCGCCGGTCTGGAAGACCGCACGTGCCGCCGAGGTAGCATCACCACCACCCTTGAACTGCACTTCGGTGAAGAAGGGCTGATCCGGGTTGCGGTAGTTCTCGTTGATTTCGTAGATACCAACGTCGCCTGGCCGGAATTCACGGATCTTGTATGGGCCGGTGCCGATCGGCGCGAGGTTGGCCGTCTGGCAGGCCGCGTCGGTCGCCGCACCGGCGCCGATGCAGTTGCCGAACTGCGCCTGCTGCAGAATACCACCGTTGTTCGCTACGAACATCTGATATGGGTTGGCATTCGGTGCCGCCCAGGTGATCTGCACGGTGTAGTCGTCGAGCGCTTCAACTGCTGATGCACCGGTGAAGGCCGAGTTGGTGGTGCAGGCGGTCGCCGGATCGGCGCAGTAGTTGTAGGTGAAGACCACATCGGCTGCAGTGAACGGCGAACCGTCCGACCACAGAATGTCGTTGCGCAGCTTCCAGGTGACGGTCGTCAGGTCTTCGGAGACACCGCCGTTTTCAATAGTCGGGATCTCGGCGGCCAGCATCGGCACCGGAACACCCGCGGGGCCCATGGCGGCCAATGGCTCGACAATCAGACGTGCTGCGTCGAAGTCTTTGGTACCGACGGCCAGGTGCGGGTTGAGGAACACCGGTGCCTGCCAGTAGAGAATACGCAGCGTGCCACCGGCACCACGGCCAGCGGCAGCCGGAGCAGCCGGGGCGGCGGTCGGCTCAGCGGCCGGAGCGGCGGTCGGCTCAGCGGCCGGAGCGGCGGTCGGGGCCGCGGCCGGGGGAGCCGGGGCGGGCGGGGGGGCCGCCGCCCGGGCGGGCCGGGCCGCGGGGGGGGCGGGGGGCCCCCCCCCCCC
>CALLZL010000288.1 GCA_937859575.1 uncultured Chloroflexota bacterium | reverse complement strand
GGCCGGCCGCATTATTCAAGCCCGGCCGACGCTGTGTTGAGATGCCCGCATCTGCGCGATGCCGCCCCGCATGGCGCGTTTTGTATTCCGATCTTTGCCCAGCACGACCTGATCGGGTTGCTGCAGCTTGGGTTTGAGCATGCCTGGGAGAGTGCCGAACAGCAGGATCGGCATTTTCAGATCGCCATTACGGTTGCCGAGCAGGCCGGCCTGGCGCTCGCCAATCTGCGGCTGCGCGAAACACTGCGCCAGCAGGCGATCCGCGATCCGCTCACCGGGCTCTTCAACCGGCGCGCCATGGAAGAATCGCTCGAACGTGAATTGAGCCGTGCGATACGCCGCAGCATGCCGCTTGGTATCATTCTGTTTGATCTCGATCACTTCAAAAACTATAACGATACCTTCGGCCATGCCGCCGGTGATGCACTCCTGCGCGAGGTGGGTGCCTTCCTGCAGCGGCATGTGCGTGGCGAAGATATTGCCTGCCGCTATGGCGGCGAAGAGTTTGTGGTGATACTGAGCGAAGCAAGCCTCGAACAGACCCATGCCCGGGCCGAGATGCTGCGTACCGGCCTGCACAGCCTTGGCGATTCGCTACGCCGCCCACACGCCGGCCGCACGACGGCTTCGTTCGGTGTAGCCGCATACCCCGATCATGCCGCCCGCAGCGATCTGCTCCTGCAACAGGCTGACGCGGCACTCTACCGTGCCAAAGCCGCCGGCCGCGACTGTGTCGCCCTTGCCGATGATGCGTCGGCCTACCGATTCGCCCGCCAATCCTGTGCCGGCGGCGCATAGTGCACCACCACCCCCGGGATGGTTGGCGGCGCATCTTCACCAAGGTAGAGCCATACCACACTGCGGCCGCGTTCGCGCAGGCGCAGCACCGCCGCGCGGGTTGCATCGGTTGCGACGACACTGACGAGCAGGATGGTTGCACCCCATGGCAGCGCTGCCGCACTCAGGCGCAGTAAGCGGGCGATCGGCATGATCGAGTGGGGTGTGAGTTGCGCCAGGGTTTCGAGGATGCGCATGTGTTGTGCGGGGCTGCGGCCGGGTGGAACAGTAGCAGCCTGGGCATGCTCGGCCGGTGCGCCGTTGGCATACAGCCCGACGGAATCGCCCGCCTCGATCGCCCGGCCGGTCAGCGTAGCGGCGGCGGCGATGATGCGTTCGAACTGCGCCAGATCGAGCCCTTCCCAGTAGCGTGTGAATGTATCGAGATCGAGAAAGATCGCCAACTCGCGCGCCGTCGTCGTCTCGTAGATGCGGGTCTGCAGAGTACCGACACGTGCCGTCGCCGCCCAATGAACATCCTTCAGCGGATCATCCGGATGATAATCGCGCACCCCGATGGTTCGCATGGGGTCGGTGATCAACTGACGTGCGCGCCGTTGCCCAAGCGGGCTGCGCGCAGCGAGGGTCAGTTCTTCGAGCGGCAGCGCGAGCGGGTAGACGATCAAGCGTGCGCCGGGCGGGAGTTCGACTCCGCTGCGGTAGAAGCCAAATGGATCGCCGGCATCGATCGTGCCGGCACCGATCCGAAATGCGCCCCGCCGCCGGCAGTGCAGCCGGTAGTGCCATGTCAGCGCTTCGTAGGGGCCAAGGTTGGCGATACGCCGGATCTGTTGCCGGCCGCGCCCATCGCGCGACACACCACTGCCGCTTGCTTCCAGATCGGCCGGAATACCGAAGCGGATGACAACCCCGACCAGCGGCAGTGGCTTTCGATTCACAATCCGTACCGTCAGGTCGATCTGATCGCCGGGGAAGGCATGGCTGGCGCTGAGCACCCGGCTGCAACTAAGCCGGACATGCGCCCAACGGTTCCAGAGCTGCGCCATCGCGGCGGTGAGCAGCAGCAGGGCGCAGACCAGCGCGGCCGGCCCCTGGCGCAGCGCCAGCAACACCACCAGCAAAAGGCTCAGCAGACTATAGACGGTGCCGGAGTTCATGCCGGTTCGACCGGCACCGGTACCTGTGCCACGGCGGCCTGTACCACATCAGCGGCCGAACGGCCACGCAGGCGGGTTTCGGCCTGGACGATCAGGCGATGCGCCAGAATGGGGATCGCCAGTTCGCGCACATCATCGGGAATGACGAACTCGCGGCCACGGAGCGCCGCCAGCGCCTGTGCCGCACGCTGGAGTGCCAGCGAGGCTCGCGGTGATGCGCCGAGCTGTACATCGGTTGATGTGCGGGTAGCGCGGACGATCGACACGATATAGTGGCGTACTGGATCGGCGATCTGCACTGTGCGTACCAGGCGTTGCAGTTCGCGCACTTCGTCGGCATTGGTCACCGGGCCGAGTGTTGCCAGTGGATCCGCCCGATCATAGCGCGTCAGGATGCTGATCTCTTCCTCAAGCTCGGGGTAGCCTGGTTCGAGCTGTACCAGGAAGCGGTCGAGCTGTGCCTCGGGCAGCGGAAAAGTCCCTTCGAGTTCGACCGGGTTCTGGGTTGCAAGTACCAGAAACGGCCGCGGTAACGGGCGAGTTTCACCATCGATCGTAACGGTACGCTCCTGCATGGCTTCCAGCAGTGCGCTCTGGGTGCGTGGTGTAGCGCGGTTGATCTCGTCGGCCAGCAGCACCGCGCTGAAGATCGCGCCGGGGCGAAACTGAAAATCGCCGAGTTTCTGGTTGAAGAACGACAGCCCGGTAACATCGCTCGGCAACAGATCGGGAGTGAACTGAATGCGGCGGAACGGGCAATCGATCGAGCAAGCCAGCGCCCGTGCCATTGTTGTCTTCCCGGTGCCCGGCACATCTTCGAGCAGTACATGCCCTTCGCAGAGGAGTGCGACAAGCAGCAGATCGATGATCTCGTGCTTGCCGACGATCACGGTGGCAATATTGGTGCGTAGCCGGTCGGCGACCTGCTGCACTGACTGAATGGACAAACAATGACTCCTTCTGAGTGGCTTTGTTCGCTGCGCACTATCATGCTACGAATACCGCGCATCATTCTATCATGTCTTCATCGCGGTACATCCCTGGCACGGCAGCCGTATTTCGATGGTCGTGCCGCTGCCGAGGGTACTGGCGGCACCGATCCGGCCGCCATGCAGTTCGACGATCGCCCGTGCAATCGAGAGCCCCAGGCCTGATCCGCCGTCGTGGCTCTGGCGCGCTGCATCGGCGCGATAGAGGCGCTCGAAGATCTGGGGTAGTGCGGTAGGGGCAATACCGCTACCGGTATCGCGCACCGTCACGAGCATCTCGCTGTCGCGCTGCTCGGCGGCCAGGA
>CALLZL010000287.1 GCA_937859575.1 uncultured Chloroflexota bacterium | reverse complement strand
CGCCGGGGCATCGCCGCGTTCCCAGAAGCAGCCGCTCCAGATCGGGTAATCCGGATCACCACCTTCAAATTCAACCCACACACTCGCCCCGACGGGTGGAATAGCAAACATGCCGACACCCGGGCCGGCATACGGCACACATGGCATCGCCCAACTCATGCGCCCTTCGCCGAGTACCGCCGGAACACGCACCTGCACCCGGCCAATCTGGAGTGGATCCACATTCTGCTCGACCTTACCGCGGTATTTGCCGAAGAACTGGCTCATGGCAGCACCAGCGGCACAGTCGAGCCAAGCCCTTCGCGGGTCAGCGTGAACTTCTGAGTATAGGAATCGCGGCTGATCATGTGTGTCACCTGTTTCACATAGTAGTAGCCATCGTAGCTGTAGCCGGCACCACGCAGCCCCACCAGGCCACGAGCCTGCAGGATGCCGCCATAGCGTGCGGTATCGAGTTCGCCTTCGACGGTGACGGTATCGCTGGAGGCATCCGATTCGGCCTGAGCCTGCGCCAGAGCCTGCGCCGTGCTCAGGCCAGCAGTGGCACGGAAGATGCGGCTACTGGCAAACGAAGCCAGCGCCGGTGCCGTCGCCAGCGGCGGGCGCAAGCTCACAAACGAACGCACAGACATGCGTTCACCACTGGTGCGATCCTGCACCTCGCCGGCAGTTGTCGCGGCAGCTAACGGCTCACTCTGGAAACTCATACCGGCGACATTAGTCTCGGGGCCCATGTTGACGGTCAGCGCGCGTTGTGGCGGGCCAACACGCACCGGCGGCCCCCAATAGGCGGTATTCGTCAGCGGTGCCGGGCCGGGAATAACATAGAAGACATACGCGAAACGCTCGGCCATCTGGCGTAGATAGGCCAGATCGGTCGCCTGCTGTACCGGAGTACGCTCGATCGGCAGCGGCAGATCGAGCGCTGGTGGCGGTATAACTGCCGGGATGAGACCATATTGCGCATAGTTCAGAATGATCCGCATGGCGATGATTTGCTCCGACTGTGCCGGATGCTCTGCCGACCGTTCATCACGATCCATGGCAACACTCACATCCTCACCGGTAATTGTCAGTGTTGCGCTGCCGGGGCGCTCACCAGGCTGCAACTGCTGGTTCGTAATCAAGCCATCCATTAACACCTGCGGCAACGGGCCGAACGATACGAGCAACACCACACGATTGCCGGGGCGCAGCAACGGCCCGGCGAGCAAGCCGTAGTCGAGTGGATCAGCCTGGCCACGGCCGATTTGAAACACCAACTGAAAGCCACTGCGCCCTTCGTCGCGGTGCGATATCTCGCTACTGACGAGTGCATCAAGCAGCGGCGGCGGTGCCGGCAACGGCACCGTCGGGCCAATCAACAGGGTCAGTCGTACCCCAAGCAGTGACATGCCTCGTTCCTTTGCTCATCGTCGGCAGTGTTGGTACGCCAGGCCGCCTATGTGCCGGGTGTCGGCACGGCAATCCGAATCGTCCGGCCAGGCTCGTCGGTCAACTCGGCGGGGTGCATTGCGTCGTTAGCATCACAGATGCGCCAGTACTGCTCGGGATCGCCGAGGGTGCGGCCGGCAATCAGGTCGATCCGATCGGCCTGCAACACCACCACTTCGGCGAGGGTCGGCATGGGCATGCCATGCGGCAGGAAACGCCGCCGTACATAGCGGATCGTGCGACCATCGGCGGCGGTATGGGTTGCGGTTGCAAGGGCCGCATAGCGGCTGGTTGGCTCGAACATGTTGTCACCCCAGTCTCATTGGCCCGGCGCCAGTAGCATCGAGCGAGCTGCCACGTGCGGAGGCGGCCATAGTCTCTTTCACGATTTGATGTGCCAGGAACAGGTGATACCCCGGATTGGTAATCGGCAGGTCGTTATAGCTCAACACACGCAACCCGAGCGAGACCGTGGCACGGATCGGGTTGAGCTGCGGATCGTAGGCTTCCTCGGTAATGCTGAATTCACTCACACGAACCGGCAAGACCCGTTTCGGCCCCCAGATGAAGAGGGTAAAGGGGGCTTGTGGCGGAATGATCTCGATCGTGCCGAGCGCCAGCAGTGCGGTATTGGCAATCACCAGGCTACTGCTCGGGTAGATCAGCAGTTCGAGCGCCGCGAGCTGTGGATGCACACCGGTCGGTGCTTCACCCCGTTCCAGCTGATCGGTGGCATCGAGTTCGATCTCAAGCGCAATCTTCTCGACCGGCGCACCTTTGATACGCAGCGCCTCGGCGCGATCACCCCCTTCGCCACCACTCGTCTGCGCTTCCAGCGTGCGCGAGAGAGTCTCGGGATTGTATTGAAAGCTAATCACCGAGGGCTGTGGATTGGGCAGGTTGAAGGTGACGAGTGCGCCCTTCAACAGCCGGGGCGAAAGTGGGAAGGTACTCATCGATCCTCCTTATGGGCATGCCAGCTGTGCGCCGCGAAACGGGTCGATTGCATCCTGAGCCGCCTGTGCATCGGCGGTCCATTGTTGTTGCAGTGCCGCCACACGATCCTGCGCCAGGCTGATCGCATCACTCTCGTCAGCGCCGGTAACACTAAAACGCACTGCACGGTAGCGCCGTTCGAGTGTGCGCCGCCAGCGCTCACCAATCCGGCGGTGCTCGTGCTCGTGGGCATCGAGTGCGACACGCATCGCCCGCCATGCGGCTACTTCCGCTTCGCGGTTGGGGCGTTCACTCGGTTCCCATTCCGGCTGATCAATCGGGCATTCACCCATGACAGTCGCGGCATCACTACCGCGCACACTCACCCGCACGCGTCCATCGCGCAAGGTTTCGCTGTTGGTCTGCAGCCCCCCTTCAAACACATAGGTACACTCGGTCTGCGCCCACTCGGGGGCATAGGGTGAGTTGCGGTTCAGCCAATCGACCACCTGGTTGCAGCGTAGTGTGCCGGGCACCCGATAGCACTGTAGCATGGGGTGTGCCATGCCGGCCGGCAGGCGGCGTGGCCGAGCGAAGCCCCCGGCGGCGATATGGGCCGCACTACGCTCGGCATCGGCTTCGAGGGCAGCGCCGGCATGCGAACCGACGCCGACGGCCTGCTGTGCAACATGGCTGAGTTCGTGGGCCAGCAGCCGACGCCCGGTACTGGTATGTGGCGCATACTGCTGCGCACCGAAATAGAGGTGTTGCCCCCATGTAAAAGCAGCCGCACCCAGGGTATGCGCCGCCGCGGCCGCGGCCGCATCATGATGAATCCGCACCCGGCTCAGATCGAAGCCGAGCTGTGCTTCAAGCGGTAG
>CALLZL010000286.1 GCA_937859575.1 uncultured Chloroflexota bacterium | reverse complement strand
GCTGCAACTGCTGGAGCGTATCGCTGCCACTGCGGATCAGGCCCGTCAGTACTGTTGCTGGAATAGTGCGGCGTGTCTGCAGGGCGACCTGTGCCAGAATGGCTGCGGTAATATCGGCCCCGCTCTCATTTTCGATCACCCGCAGCGGCTCGCCGGCCTGAACTAGTTCACCGATCCTCTCAAGCGTAATATACTGCTTGCGATCAAGGTGGTAGAGCTTGCGATTGGCGTATTTCTTGATAGTATGCATGCGGCCTCCTGCTGCCAGTATAGCACGCGATATCGGTGGGGTGGTATTGCCGGGTGAATGCATGCGCATGCGTCGTCGCAAGCGCTTGGCTGGCAGGATGCAGGCAGCTGCGCAGTATCGCAAACGAAAGGGATGGGTATGCTTCGCCTGGTTCAATTCTACGAATCCGATGGGCAGCGGCGGGTCGGGATCGCCGGTGATGATCCACAGGTGCTGCAGCTGGTCGATGGCTATACCAGTGTGTACGACATGGCACTAGCAGCCATCCGCAGCACCACCCCGCTCGAACAGTTCGCCCGCGCCCATGCCACCGATCGCATTGCCGACTACGAGCGCCTGATCGTCGAACGCCGCGTGTTGCCGCCGCTTGATCATCCCGATCCGGCGCGCTGTATCGTCTCGCTTACCGGCCTGACCCATCTTGGGAGCGCACAGTCGCGTGATCAGAGGCATGCGGCGGTTACCACCAGCGCCGGCAGGGAGTCCGGTCGCGTGACCAGGTGCGTGGGGGGGTGGCGGCAGGAACCGCCAGTGATTCGATTCGCATGTTCCAGATCGGCGTTGCGGGCGGCAAACCGGCACCCGGCAGGATCGGTGCCCAGCCCGAGTGGGCCTATAAGGGCGATGGGCGTTGTATTGTGGCCCCCGAACATCCGCTGTTCCAGCCGGCCTATGCCGACGATGGTGGTGAAGAGGCCGAAATCGCCGGGCTGTACCTGATCGGTGATGACGGAACGCCATGGCGGGTGGGGTATGCACTGGGCAACGAATTTGCCGATCACGTGCTCGAACGGCAGAACTATCTCTACCTGGCGCATTCCAAGCTGCGCCAGTGTTCGTTCGGCCCCGAACTCCTGGTCGGTGCATTGCCGCCGGTACTGAACGGCCGGGTACTGATCCGTCGTGGCGATCAGGTGATCTGGCAGAGTGCGTTCGATACCGGTGAGGCCAACATGAGCCATGCGATCGCCAATCTCGAACACCACCACTTCAAATATGATCTCTTCCGCCGCCCCGGTGATCTGCATGTTCACTTCTTCGGTGCCAATGGTGTCAGCTTCGGTGCCGGTGTTCAGCCGCACGACGGCGATATTTTCGAGATCGAACTGCCGCTCTTTGGCCGGCCGCTGCGCAATCCGCTTCAGGTCGATCCCGGCCCTGCGCCGCTTGTCACGGTGCGGGTGCTCTAGGAATCTTTCTGATCTCGTGTAGAATAAGGCCCGTGCTATGCCGCCGCAGCCTTGCATGCCCGCGATTGCCGGCTGCTGCCAACCGTAACCTGAGAAGAGGAGCAAGCTTCATGACCGATGCCCCACGTATTCCATTCTTCGATGGGCATAACGATACGCTGCTGCGGCTCTATCGCCCGGCTGAGGATTCGACCGACACCTTCTTTCAGAGTCGTGAAGGACATATCGATCTGCCGCGCGCCCGTGCTGGCGGCCTGATTGGCGGCTTCTTCGCCGTGTATGTTCCCAATGATCCAGAGCAGCCGGATGTTGCCGACGACGAACTGCCGCCGGCACCGCGCCTGGCCTATGCTCAGCGCTATGCGCTCGGCATGATGGCCACCCTGTTCCGTATCGAACGAGAATCACAGGGCAGCGTGCGGGTCGTGCGTGGCATGGCCGACCTGACGACCGCGATCAGTGATGGGGCCGTTGCCGCTATTCTGCATATGGAAGGTGCCGATGCGATCGATCCCGATCTCGACGCACTTGAAGTCTTCTACCAGGCCGGCCTGCGCTCGCTCGGCCTGGTCTGGAGCCGCCCCAACATCTTTGGTGAAGGGGTGCCGTTCCGCTTCCCGCATGGCCCTGATACCGGGCCGGGCCTGAGCGATGCCGGCAAGCGGCTGGTGCGCGAATGTAACCGGCTCGGTATTCTGGTCGATCTGTCGCATCTCAACGAACGCGGCTTCTGGGATGTTGCCGAAATCAGCAGTGCGCCGCTGGTCGCCACCCACTCGAATGCCCATGCCGTCTGCCCATCGCCACGTAACCTGACCGACCGGCAGCTCGATGCGATCCGTGCCTCGGGTGGCATGGTCGGGGTCAATCTGCATGTTGGCTTCCTGCGCCCCGATGGGCGGAGCGAGAGTGCCACCCCACTTGATGTGGTGGTTGATCACTTCGATTATCTGATCGAAAAACTTGGAGTCGAGCATGTCGGTTTGGGATCGGATTTCGATGGTGCGCGCATGCCGGATGATCTCTCGGATGCATCGAAGCTGCCGAACCTGACGGCAGCCTTGCGGCAACGCGGCTACAGCGACGCCGATATTCACAATCTGGCGCATGCCAACTGGCTGCGCGTTTTGCAGCGAACCTGGCATAGCGCATGAAAGCACTCGTCCTCGCCGCAGGTGCCGGTACGCGCCTGCGCCCGCTGACCGACACATGCCCCAAGCCGATGCTGCCGGTTGCCGGCCGGCCGTTGCTGGCCTGGACACTCTCATGGCTTCGGCGCTATGGTGTGGTGGAAGCAGCGCTCAATCTGCACCATCTGCCCGATGTGGTGCGCACCGGCCTTGGCGATGGGGGTGCCTTCGATATGCGCCTGCACTACGCCTACGAGCCGGAGTTGCGTGGTACGGCCGGGGCGATCCACAACTTCCCGGGTTTCTTCGATCAACCCTTTCTGGTGATCTATGGCGATCTGTTGCTGGATCTCGATCTGGCCGATCTGATCGGCTTTCATCGAGAACAGGGCGCCGTCATGACGCTGGCACTCAAGCGTACCGCTATGCCGCAGTCGCAAGGGATGATCGAAACCGGTGCCGATGGTCGTATCGTGCGGTTTGTCGAAAAACCACTCGTGTGGGATGGCGGCGATACCGCCAACGCCGGGGTGTATGTCTGCGAGCCGGCAATTGCCGCACGCATCCCGCCCGGTGTCAGCGATTTCGGCCACGACATCATTCCGGCGCTATTGGCCGGACATGCGCCCGTTTATGGCCGGCCGCTCAGCGGTTACCTGCTCGATATCGGCACGCCGGCAGCCTACGAGCAGGCACAACACGACTGGCAGAATCGATAAGTGCTGCCCTGCGGTGGGGCAGGGTCGGTGTTTGGTGCATTGTGGCGAAGCCGCCGCAATTACAACAAAGAAAGAAGGAGTCATGACATCCACACTACGGGTTGCGATTGTCGGCATGGGGATCGGCCGTGCCAATGCCCGTGGATTTGCCCGTGTGCCGCGCTGCACCATCGCCGCGTTGTGCGATGTCGATCGGGCACGTATGCAGTCGGTCGCCGATGAACTTGCAATCACGCCGGCTTACTTTACCGATTTCCGCGAACTCTGCCGCAGCGACGAAATCGATGCAATCTTCGTCGGCACCCCCAATCAGCTGCATGTGCCGATCGGCCTCGAAGCCGTGCGCAACGGCAAGCATGTTCTCATGACCAAGCCGCTCGCCGATTCGCTCGCTGCGGCGCGTACCATGGTCGAAGCAGCCGAAGCGGCCGGTGTGGTCGGAATGATGTCGCTCTCGGGGCGTTTCAGTGCAGTTACACAGTACCTGGGCCGCCAGACCCTGGCCGGGGAACTGGGCCGGATCTATTATGCCCGTTCGCGCAGTATTCGGCGCAGCGGGATCCCGAGCTGGAGCCGGGGGTTTATCGAGCGCGGCGGCGGTGCCTGGCGCGATATGGGGGTTCATATGCTCGATGCCGCCTGGTGGCTGATGGGCATGCCGCAGCCGATAGGGGTGGTTGGTGTCAGTGGCGCCGAATTCGGGCCACGCGGTCTCGGCTTTTGGAATTACGCAGCGCAGGATGCAGCAACGGCCGCCCAGTACGCTGCCGATGACTACGCCGGCGGATTCATCCGCTTTGCCGGTGGGGCCGGCCTGCAGATCGAGAGCTTCTGGGCTTCACATCAGCCCGACGAAACCGCGATCGAGCTTTTCGGCACCGAGGGCGGTGCGCGGTTCGATCCATTCGGTGGTTCGAGTGAGGAACCGGTTCCTCTACAGATCCTGCGTACCGTCGATGGTGCCCCTGCCGATACGTCTGTGCAGATGCCGAAAGGCCCCGATTCGTGGGAACGCATCGCCGATCATTTTGTTAGCTGCATTCTCGACAACACCCCCTGCACGGCGCCATTGCGCCATGGCCTGATTGTGCAAGAGATGCTCGAAGCGCTGCTCGTCAGCGCCGCTGATGGCCAGGAAGTGCAACTTGGCTGAGATGGGCGGCCGTGGCACCCACATGCCACGGCCACCGGTATTATGCGCCGATCAGCCGCTGTTGGATCAGCTGTATATCGGCTTCCGTCAGCAGGATGATCCCCTGTGCCGCCAGAGTGTCGGTGATCGATGCCGCTGCCGCACATGATGCGGCAAACAGCTCGCCGATCACCGCCGTGCTGTCGTCGGCGGCGATACGGTTGATCGCCAGTTTGCCGCAGAGCGAACAACGATGGACGAGCATCAGCTCGCCGCGTTGTTCGCTACTGTATTTATTGCGGCTGCGCTTGGCCGTCAGGCCGATCGGCTCCATCGGTGCGCGGCAACCCGCCCGTCGATCCCCTGCGATTCGCCCATCCATATGCCGCGACCAGAGGCAGTAGGGGCAGTGGTTGCGGTTATGAACCCCGGCCAGCAGTGGATCACAGATCACCTCCATACCGCAGTGGCGGCAGCGAAAGCGCTCTTCCGATAGCGTGCGGCCGCCATGCAGAAATGCATAGCGCTGCGCACGGTTGTTGCGTAATGACACGGTCATACT
>CALLZL010000285.1 GCA_937859575.1 uncultured Chloroflexota bacterium | reverse complement strand
GCGCCTGCAGATAGTTGGCGTTGAGCACGGCGGTTTCGCTCACTTCACGCAAACCGGCAGCCCCCAGCGTACGAATGTATGTCCAGGCGCGCACCAGCATGCCGAAGTTGCCATGAAACACCTTCATGCGCCCGATCGATTGCTCGGGGGTAACGAAGGCATATGGGTGTGCTTGATCGCCGGTTGTGCCGACCAGCGGCCCCGGCAGAAACGGTGCCAGTGCTGCAATACACCCAACAGCGCCCGACCCCGGGCCGCCGCCGCCATGCGGCGTTGTGAATGTCTTGTGCAAATTGTAGTGCATAAAATCGAATCCGACATCTCGTGGTTTGACGATTCCCAGAATCGCGTTGAAGTTGGCTCCATCGCCATACATCAAACCACCAGCGGCATGCACCAGATCGGCAACCTCGCGCACCCGTTCTTCGAACAGGCCGATCGTGTTGGGATTGGTCAGCATGAGGCCGGCGGTGCGTGGCGAGAGCTTGGCCTGTAGATCGGCAAGATCGACATTGCCGCGTGCATCGCTCTTGATCTCGACCACCTTGAAACCGGCAATCGCGGCCGTCGCCGGGTTGGTGCCATGCGCCGAATCCGGCACCAGGATCTCGTCACGCTGCGCTTCGCCACGGGCCAGGTGATAGGCGCGAAAAACCAGAATACCGGTCAGTTCACCCTGCGCGCCGGCCGCCGGCTGGAGCGATACCGCATCAAAGCCCGAGATTTCGGCCAGCATCTGCTGCAGTTCGTACATGATCTGCAGCGCCCCCTGCGCCAGTGAGGCATCTTGCAGTGGATGCGCCCCAGCAAACCCCGGCAGCCGTGCGACCTCTTCGTGCAGCCGTGGGTTCCATTTCATCGTACAACTGCCGAGCGGGTAGAAGGTGGTATCAATACACATGTTGCGCTGCGAAATACGTGTATAGTGGCGCACTACTTCGGGCTCGGTCAATTCCGGCAGTTGTTGCAGGCCGTCACTGCGTAGCAGTTCGGCCGGCAGTGCAGCCTGCGGCACATCAAGCACCGGCAGATTGACACCGATCTTGCCGGGTGTCGAATGCTCAAATATCGGTGGTTCGTAGGTGTCCATGCTTGTGTTCTTTCTCTCTATTATTCCATCAGCGCGTTGAGTACTGCACGCAAGCGCCGGATGGCGACCGGCTCGCGCACGGCAGCCAATGCTTCAAGCTTCAGCAGAAACCGATACGGCCGCATCACCGGTTCGCGCACCTGCTCGTAGGTGCGCTGATTGAGTTCGTCGTAGCCATTGCCATAACCGACACGCAACCCGAATGCGTTGGCGCCGCCAAGCGCATCGAGCAAGCGTACATGCTCCCAAGCGGGATCCCAGCCAATTGCATGTTCCCAACCCAAAAGCCCGCTCAAGCGCCAGTGCCCTTCATGCTGCTGCACCATGATCGTTGCCGGGGTGAACCCGCCACAGATCAGCGCCGCCTGCCGGCCGATTGGCTGGTATACGCCGCGAAACCAGCTCTGCATCTGCGCGGCGGTTGGATCATCAACGACCCCGGCGGCGGCTGCCTGCACCAGTGCCTGTTCGAGCCGTGCCATACCATAGCTGCGCGCGTCATCGGCCGCCAGTGCATCCGCACCGGCAAGCGCACCGAAGCGGCCGCATGCCAGACGGTGGATCCGATAGGCTGCCGCACCAAGCTGCCGCCCGATACGATACAGTTGCTCGTCGCCGATCTGCCCATACACCTGCGCCAGCGGCACACCGGGCAGATCGCCGGCCAGCAGATATGGCTGCCCAACCACCACGCCATCGGTGTCGCTGCCGCGCAATACCGGCACTGGCAGATCAAATTCACCGCGCAGCAGCCGTAACGCGGCCACCGCCGTCTGCGCGGCCGCCGGTGCGGCAAAGAGCTGCACGATGGCATGCGAACCGCCCGCCAGGATCAGCCGGCAGCGATCATCAGTCAGCTTCACCATGCCCGCCAGGCGCTCGCCCGGCAACGCCTGTGCGACAATCACGGCCAGTTGTGCCTCATTGAGCATCATGGTTGCTCCATGCGAGTTTGTATTGCGGCGTCGCATCGGATTGTGCGGATGTATGGTTCGACGCATTACCCCATCGTCGCCAATGCCGACACCAGCGCATCGATCTCATCGCGGCTGGTCATTTCGGTCACACATACCAGCATGGCATGGCCCAGATGCGGGTACTCGCTCAGCAGATCATACCCGCCGATAATGTCATGGTCACGCAGGGTTGCATTGATCTCGGCCACCGGGCGCGGGCAGTGTACAACAAACTCTTTGAAGAATGGCCCGTTTGCGGCAACCCGATACCCCGCCAGTGCATCGATCTGAGCCGCAGCATACTGGGCGCGATGATAGCAGAGCTCGGCAACCTGCCGCATGCCCTGCCGCCCCATCAGGCTCAGATACACTGCGGCCGCCAGTGCCATCAGCCCTTGATTGGTACAGATATTGCTTGTGGCTCGTTCACGCCGAATATCCTGTTCGCGGGCGCGCAGTGTCAGCACATATGCCTCACGCCCTTCAACATCATTGGTAAGGCCTACAAGCCGGCCAGCGATCTTGTGGACATACTGCTGCTTACAGCAGAAGATTCCTAGGTATGGCCCGCCGAATGCCAGCCCGACCCCCAGCGGCTGCCCTTCGGCGGTGGCAATATCGGCACCGGCCTCGCCAGGTGTCTGGAACAGGCCAAGCGCGATCGGGTCGAAATGCGACACCAGCAGCGCGCCCGCCGCGTGGGCCTGCTCGGCCAACGGCCGCAGATCATGCAGTGTGCCGAAGAAATCTGGGCTCTGCACCACCAGCGCGGCGGTCTGGTCATCGACCAGCGCTGCAACTTCAGCCGGTGTGGCATCCGGTCGCTCATCGCCGATCATGCGGATCCCCGTGCCCTGCAGCAAAGTGCGCATCACGGCGCGATATTGTGGGTTCACATTCGGCGGAACCACCACCGTCCGCCGATTGCGCGTGGCCGCCACCGCCATAATCGCCGCCTCGGCCAGCGCCGTCCCACCATCGTAGTGCGACGCATTCGCCACGTCCATGCCCGTCAGCCCACATACCAGGCTCTGATATTCGAAGATCGCCTGGAGCGTGCCCTGACTCACTTCCGGCTGATACGGCGTATAGGCCGTGAAGAACTCACCACGACGCAAGATTTGATCAACTGCACTCGGCACAAAGTGGTTGTAGGCCCCGGCTCCCAGAAAGATGCTCATGCGATCGGCACTCGCATTGCGTGCCGCAAGTGCTCCAAGCGTGCGCCGCAGGCCGATCTCCGACAGCGGCGGCGGCAGCTGTAAGCTGGGGAAACGCACCTCGCCCGGCACCATAGCAAACAGATCGGCAACCTCGCTGATACCGATTGTTTCGAGCATCGCCGCCTTCTCGGCGTCGGTCAGCGAAATATAGTGCGACATCAGTGCTGGATCTCCTCAACAAACGCGGCATACGCCTCAGCACTCAGCAATGCACCAACCCCCTGGGCTACCTTGATACGAATCATCCAGCCCGCACCATATGGATCACTATTGATCATCTCGGGATTGTCGATCAGTGCCTCGTTAACTTCGATCACCTCACCGGCCACCGGCATATAGAGATCCGATGCGGCCTTGACCGACTCAACCGCCCCAAAGATCGCCTCGGCGTCGCGGCTGGTGCCTACTTCGGGAAGATCAATATAGACAACATCACCAAGCGCGTCCTGCGCATAATCGGTGATCCCGATCGTCGCCGTCTCTCCCTCGATCCGAATCCATTCGTGCGAACGGGCATACTGCAACTCTTGCGGTGTGTTGAATGCCATGTGGCTGCTCCTCATTTCTTGTATTTCGGTTTATAAAACGGCATCTTGACAACCCGTGCCCGCACCGGGCGCTCACGGACGATCACATCGAACTCGCTTCCTTCACTGCTGAACTCAAGCGGAACATACCCCATCCCCAGGTTCTTCCCCAGGGTCGGCGATGGCATGCCGCTGGTGACGATCCCGATTGCTGCACCGCCAACCTGCCGGATCTCGTATTCGGCACGGGCGATACCACGCTCGATCATCTCGAAGCCAACCAGCCGGCGGCTCGCGCCGGCCGCTTTGATCTGCTGCAACGCCGCACGCCCGATAAATTCCCCTTTGCCGAGCTTCCCCACCCAGCCGAGCCGCGCCATGTACGGATCGGTCGCGGTTGTGATCTCGTGGCCATACAACGCCAAACAGGCCTCGAAACGCAGGCTGTCGCGTGCACCAAGGCCACATGGCTGAAGCCCGGCGGTAGCACCGGCCGCCAGCAGGCCATCCCAGAGCCGTTCCAGCTCTGCTGTGGCACAGAAGATCTCGAATCCATCTTCACCGGTATAGCCGGTACGGGCGATCAGCACCGGTAGATCACCAAACACATGTGCTTCGGCGACCCCATGGAACGGTAATGCCGCATCGCCGCCAATCTCGCCCAGGATCGCCTCGGCCTGCGGCCCCTGCAATGCCAGCATGCCCATCGTTGCCGAGACATCCGTCAGCGTCACGTCGAATCCGGCACTGTGCTGCTGCATCCAGGCGAAATCACCGGCGATATTTGCCGCATTCACCACCACCAGATAGCGACCCGGCAGATGATAGACAAACGTATCATCAACAATGCCCCCATCGGCACGGCATAGAAGCGCATAGTTCGACTGCCCGACCCCGATCGCGGCAATGTCTTGCGTCATCACCAGCTGCAAGAACGCCAGCGCATCCCGGCCGGATACCTCGAATTCCCCCATGTGGCTGATGTCGAACAACCCGGCAGCGCTGCGCACGGCCTGATGCTCATGCAGAATGCCGCGATACTGTACCGGCATCTCCCACCCGCCGAACTCGACCATCCGCGCGCCAAGCGCGACATGCCGTGCATAGAGCGGTGTACGCTGCCATTCCGGCGGCTGTGTCATCATCGGCCTCCTCTGCCATCAGATAACAAAAAAGCGGACAGACTCAGACAACCCGTGCCTGAGACTCTGTCCGCTGACCTGAGAGATGCCTCGTACTACGAGTTTCTCCGTCGGTGCCGTGCCGCTGTGCTATCACACAGCGCTCGGCTCTCCAGAGCTTCGTCAGGATGCAGTACATGGGCCTGAGAGTTTCACCGTGCAGCGGCAGATGCCCGGCTTGCTCCTTCGGCGACCGTCCGGCGGTTCTCTCCCGCACCCGTCGACCGCGTATGAACTTGTTTTTGCATGCTTATAGCGAAGTGCACAATAATTGATCGCCGGGAGCGCGGGCGGCTCGCCCGCATGCACACCGATCAATACTTCTGCACTTCGCTATAGATCTGCTTGAACCAGTATAGCACATCCTGATCGTATTCTTATGTCTTGAAAATCGAGGTGCGGATAGACAGGGCGGCATCGCACTCCCGGCAGCGATTCCCCTCCAGGCCCACCACGCGTGCCACTGCACCGCTCCGGTCGATCACTGTGGCACTACACGCATAGCAGAGTGTCGGCTGGGTCGGTTCCGGCCCATAGACATAGCGCAGCCCGGCGTCGTGGCCAATACGCCGTGCCCGTGCAACGGCCGCCGCCGCCGCACTGCCGACATCGCCCGGCAGTACATGCCAGGGTGTCTCGGCACCCAGGGTATCGCGCATCCATTCGGCCAGCGCCTGCAACTGTTCGGCAGCATCATTGACGCCCGGGTGCAACCGGGTCGTCACTTCAATATGGCAGCGCCAGTGGTTATGGGCACGTGCCGCTATATCGAGAATGCCACGCCACTGCTCAATACCTGCCAGCCGCTGATAACCGGCATCATCGAATGCGCGCAACTCAAGGCTTATACCGTCGAGATACGGCCCGAGCTGATCAAGCGCCGCCTGGGTCTGGTAACCACTGGTAACCAGTGCAACATACCGGCTGTTGGCACGCACGCTACGCAGCACATCAAGTACATATTCATGCGAAACTGCCGGATCACTGTACGACCACACGACCCCCCGGCAGAGCCTTTCGAGCGCCACTAGCGCCACGCGCTCCGGATCAAGCCTGCGGCGACGGGTCTCGTCGCTGGGCAGCTGGGCATACTGGCCGCGCTGCTGATCGGCCGGCAGAGCATACCCCCAGCTCCCAACCGATAGTGCATTGGTGCCGGGGAAGAAATGCCATAACCGATACTCCTCGACGGCACCAACAAGTGCTGCACTGATCATGCCGTCGCCGAGCGCCTCGATCCCCTCTTCGTCGGCAAGCCGCACACCACAATGCCCATATTCCCCGGCATGCAATACACATTGCCACTGGCATACATTGCAACGCCATCCACCATCCGGCAGTTGTTCGCTTAGCTCGGTCAGTCGCATCGTATCCCCTCAGAATAGGGCTATTGCTAACCCACGCACAGCCTTCGTCCGGCTCCACCAACCGCAAGTGGCATCCTACTTGCGATGGTAGCGCACTGCGTTACCATCATGTATAATACCCTATCGGGCAACCACTCAGCTGCAACACAGGATATGAACGAAACACCGTTACACCGCAGAGTCATCATCAATACGCACGACATGGCTGCAACCGATATCAGGCCGGCACAGCCGGCCACCAGTGCACGGGCCATTGTGCGCGAGATCCTTGAAACGATCCTTTTCATTCTGCTCGTCTTCTTGATCGTACGCGGTGTCGTGCAGAATTTCAAGATCGAAGGCCAGAGCATGGAGCCGAACCTCCATGGTGGTCAGTATATCCTGGTCAACAAACTGGTCTACTTCCATTTCGATCTCAACGCACCACTACGCCTGCTCCCCGGCAATGCCGATATATCACGCCGCATGGTTTACCCGTTTCATATGCCGCGCCGTGGTGATGTGGTGGTCTTTGAATACCCCAACGATCTAAGCAAAGATTATATCAAGCGGGTGATTGCACTGCCCGGAGAAACGATCGAAATCGTCGACGGCCGTGTATATGTCGACGGCATCGAGGTTGCAGAACCATACCTGCAAGGCACAACCACAACATGTCGCTTCGATGACGCATGTAGCCAGGGGCCGGTGACGGTTCGCCCCGGTACGGTCTTCGTAATGGGCGATAACCGCACCAATAGCAGCGACTCACGCGAATGGGATGAACTGCCGCTCGATCGCATCATCGGCCAGGCGTGGGTCTCGTATTGGCCACAGCACTACTGGGGTTTTATTCCAACCCAGACATACGCCGCGCTTCCCTGAGAGGTCGACGTGCATATTGCCATCAATGCGCATCTGCTTGCGCATACCCGCTCGTTTCGTCGTGCTGGTGTCTCGAACTACACCGAAGCACTGCTCACACACCTCGGCCGGATCGATCACCAGAATACCTATACCATCTATACAACACGCGGTCTCGGCTCGCAAGCGCTCGGCCTGCCGGCCAACTTTCGTGTGCGCCCAAGTGCGCTGCCGACGATCAACCCACGTGTACGGGTACCATGGGAACAGTTGATCGCCCCGCTGATCCTCGCATCCAGCGGTGCCGATGTCTATCATGGCGTCTTGAATGTCATGCCGGTGCTCAGCCCGATCCCGTCGGTCGTCACGATTCACGACCTCAGCCCTTTCTTTTTTCCCCAAGCGTCTCGGCGCGTGAATCGCCTCTATGCGGGTTGGGCCGTCCGGGTTGCCGCCCGCCCGGCCGCCCACCTGTTGGCGGTCTTCGAGTTCACCCGCAGCGAGATCATCCGCTGGCTCGATGTGCCGCCCGAGCGCGTGATCGTCACCCATAATGCTGCCGATGCACGCTTCGCACCACCCGATCCGGCCGAACTCGATGCCTTCCGCCGCCGCCATAGCCTGCCCGATCAGTTCGTTCTGTTCATTGGCACCCTCGAACCACGCAAGAATCTGCCACGGCTGATCGAAGCCTATGCCCGGATCGCACAGGCAACACGTGCCCCGCTGATCATCGGTGGTGGTCGTGGCTGGCTGTACGACGCCATCCTGGCCCGTGCCGCCGAACTCAACCTGGGCGATCGGTTGCATTTTGCCGGCTACATCCCGCAGGAAGAACAACATCTCTGGTATGCCGCAGCCACCATCTTTGCCTTTCCCTCGCTCTATGAAGGGTTTGGCATGCCGCCGCTCGAAGCCATGGCCTGCGGCACCCCGGTTATCACCAGTAACACCAGTTCGCTCCCCGAAGTCGTCGGTGATGCCGGGATGATGGTGGATCCCACCGATACCGAAGCTCTGGCCGCCGCCCTGTTGCACCTGCTCGGCGATGCCGACCTGCGTACCGAGTTGCGGCGGCGCGGCTTGCAGCGCGCACGGCAGTTTGCCTGGGAAGCCACCGCCCGCCGTACGCTCGAGGTCTATACTCGTGCAGCTGCCTTGCCTTGATCTCACGTCGGCACCTCGGTGCGGGTTTGACACCTGACCGCGCATAGGTATAATATTGGCTAACCAGTTTCCCAGTGTGCTGCGGCGCGTCAGCACCTCAGATTACCTCCCGTCGAATCCAGCATGCTCGGCGGGGAGTCCCGAAAGGAGAACCGTTATGCCGAGCCTGGGTGTACCTGAGCTCTTGATCATCCTGGTCATCATCCTGCTGCTCTTCGGTGCCAGCCGCATCACCGGTATTGCCGGTGCGCTTGGCGGCAGCATCAAAGCGTTCCGCAAAGCGGTGCGTGAAGAAGACGACGGCACCGCCAAGGGCGACAAGGCCGATCAGGCCGAAACAAAGGCCGAAACAAAGGCCGAAACCAAAGCATAAGTGTCGGAATGGCTGGTCGAGCACGTACGCATTCTGCGGGATGAATCTCGATCAGGAAGTGTGCCAGCGCAGCAGTGATTGTTCTGCGGCTGGCACATTTTTATATGTGCCGCAAAGAGTAAAGTAACGTTATGGCCGGTGAATTTTATGATCGCGCCCGCATCTTTGTGCAGGCCGGAACCGGCGGCGACGGGCAGGCGACCTTCCGTCGCGAGAAGCACGTGCCGCGTGGTGGTCCCGATGGCGGAGACGGTGGGCGTGGCGGCAGTATCTATCTTGTTGCCGACTCACACCTCAATACGCTGCTGGCCTTCAAAGAGCGCGCACGCTTCAAGGCCGAACGCGGCGGCAATGGCGGAACAGCCAAAAAGCATGGGCGCAATGGGCGCGATCTGACCATCCGCGTACCGCCCGGTACGGTTGTGCGTACGGCGATCGAGGGCGAAACCTACGAGGTCGATCTGGATGCGCCCGGTGTGCGCCTGCTCGCCGCCCGTGGCGGTAAGGGTGGCCTCGGCAATACGCACTTCGCCAGTTCCAACCACCAGGTTCCACGTATTGCCGAACTCGGCCAGCCGGGCGAAGAGTTTGAGCTCGAACTTGAACTCAAACTGCTCGCCGATGTCGGCCTGGTCGGGTTTCCCAATGCCGGTAAATCAACCCTGATCTCGGTCATTAGCGCCGCAAAACCGAAGATCGCCCCTTACCCGTTTACCACACTGCAACCTAACCTCGGTGTGGTGGCCGTTGGTGATTTCACCTTTGTGGCGGCCGATATCCCCGGCCTGATCGAAGGTGCCCACCGGGGTGCCGGCCTCGGCTACGACTTTCTGCGCCATGTTGAACGCACCCGGCTGCTCGTGCATGTCGTTGATGCCGCCGGTGTCGATGGCCGCGATCCACTGGCCGATTACCATGCAATCAATGCCGAACTCGAACAGTATCAGCCGGAGCTGGCCGAACGGCCGCAGATCGTTGCGCTCAACAAGGCCGATCTGCCGGAAGCCCAGGCACGTATCGCCGACCTGCGTGCTGCGATTGGATTGCCCGACACAATGGTCTTCACTATTTCGGCCGCTACCGGCGAGGGAGTTGAACGGCTCACCCGGCAGATGGCTGCGCTGTTGCTCGACATGCCGGCCCCTCAGCGTGAACGACGTGATGAAACGGTTACGTGGCCTGTTCCCGAAATCGCCGACGATCTCTTCTGGATCGAACCCGATACCGGTGGTTTGCGCGTGCGTGGGCGCAAAATCGAACGCCTGATCTCGATGACGAATTTCGCCCAACCCGAATCACTCATGCGAATCCAGCGCGTCCTCGATGCCAGTGGTATAAGCGATGCACTGCGCAAAGCCGGGGTCCGCGAAGGTGATAGTGTCTTCATCGAAAAAGCCGAACTGGTCTGGTCCGACGAGTACGGCGGCTAGTCGGGTATCAGCTACCCGGCCCGCATCCGTGAAGGAGATCGGCCCTTGCGGAAGATGACCGAGATCGCACCTGTGCCGCTCAAACCAGCCAGCATCTCTCCGCCACCGCCACGCCCCACGGCGGCGCGCCGTGTATGGTTGCATCTCGCAATCGATGTGGTGCTGGTATTCCTCGGTTTTGTGATCGCCTACTGGATGCGCTATATCGTAAGCTGGCCACCGCCGCTCGAGTCGATTGTCAGCGAGGTCGCCACCGAAAACTTCGTCGCGCTGCAGGCATTTCTCCCGATTTCGCTGCTGCTCATGCTGCTGCTTGTCGGGCAGTTCCTGATGCGTGGCCTTTACCGTTTGCCACGTACCGCCGGTGTGATCGACCATATGGGGATCATTATCAGCAGCACAACGGTCGGTATTGCCATTCTGATTGTCTTTGTCTTCCTCTATCGGCCATTCTTCTATTCACGCCTGATCTTCGGCTTTGCCTGGTGTACGATCATCACACTCATGGCGCTCTGGCGCGCCCTGCTGATCGGCACGCGTCGCTGGCGTTGGCTGCGCGGCCATGGCCGCGAACGCATTCTGGTGGTTGGCGGCACCGGCCTGGCACGCTTCGTGATGGAAGGAATCGTCGCCCAACCCGACATGGGTTTCGAACTGGCCGGGTATCTCGACGACCGCGATCACGCGGCGGCACGCCCGACACGCCACTTTCGCCATCTGGGCCTGATTGGTGATCTCGAAAAGCTGGTGCGCTCCGATATGATCGACCAAGTGATCATCGCACTGCCGTTCTGGGAACATCACCGCCTGCCGGAACTGGTGAATATCTGCCGCGAGGCCCATATCGATTTCCGGGTCGCACCCGATCTCTACGAACTCAGCTTCGACCGTGTCGATGTCTCGAATATCGGCGGTGTACCACTGATCGGCCTGAAAGAGGTCTCGCTGCGTGGCCTCAACATGGCACTCAAACGGGCGATCGATATCGTGCTTGTCGTGCTGGCCGCACCAGTAGTGCTCTTGCTCTCAGCCGGGATCGCACTGGCCATCCGCCTCGACTCACCCGGCCCGATCATCTTTCGTCAGACACGTGTCGGGCGCAACGAACGCCCCTTTACCGTCTATAAATTCCGCACGATGGTTGTCGATGCCGAAGCACGTAAGGCCGAACTTGCCGCACTCAACGAGGCCGACGGCCCGCTCTTCAAGATCCGCGACGACCCACGCCGCACATGGGTCGGCTCGTTCCTGCGCCGCTATAGCCTCGACGAACTACCGCAGTTGTGGAATATTCTGCTCGGCGAAATGAGTTGGGTTGGCCCACGCCCACCCACCCCGGATGAGGTGGCGCAGTATGAAAACTGGCATCGCCGCCGCCTCGAAGTTCTGCCCGGCCTTACCGGCCTGTGGCAGGTGCTTGGCCGTAGCGATACCTCGTTTGATGAAATGGTACGCCTCGATATTTATTATGCCGAAAGCTGGTCGCTCGGCCTGGATCTGCGGATCATGCTGCAAACGATTCCGGTGGTGCTGGGTGGCCGGGGGGCTTATTAGCGTCGATTACATCCCATCCGGCATGCATCTTCTTAATCGTGGTTTTCAGTGGGCTGTGGTAGCTTGCTTGCAGCACAGCCATGTAAGGAGCCTCTATGCGTGTGCTTATCACCGGTGGAGCCGGGTTCCTCGGCTCACACCTCTGCGACCGGTTTCTTGCCGAAGGGCATACTGTGATCGCCATGGACAATCTGATTACCGGGAGTACCGACAATATCGCGCATCTTGCCGGCCACGAACGCTTCAGTTTCATCAAGCACGATGTCACTAACTATATCTTTATCGATGGCCCACTTGATGCGATTCTCCATTTCGCATCACCCGCTTCGCCGGTCGATTATCTCGAACTGCCGATCCAGACACTCAAGGTCGGTGCGCTTGGCACCCACAAAGCGCTCGGGCTGGCACGCGATAAAAAGGCGCGCTTCTTGCTCGCGTCAACCTCCGAGGTCTATGGCGACCCACAGATCCATCCCCAACCCGAATCGTACTATGGCCACGTCAATCCAATTGGCCCACGCGGAGTCTACGATGAAGCGAAACGGTTTGCAGAAGCCATGACGATGGCCTATCAGCGCTACCATCATGTCGAAACGCGCATCGTTCGCATCTTCAATACCTACGGCCCACGCATGCGCCTGCGCGATGGGCGCGTGGTGCCGAATTTCATTCAGCAGGCTCTGCGCGGTGAACCGCTGACCGTGTATGGCGATGGCGCCCAGACGCGGTCGTTTCAGTATGTTTCTGATCTGATCGAAGGGATCTACCGCCTGCTTGGTTCGAATGAGCCCGAACCGGTGAATATTGGGAATCCCGGGGAGTTTACCATCCGCGAATTTGCTGAAGCGGTGAACCAGCTCACCGGCAATCAGGCCGGCATTATCAACAAAGATCTGCGCACCCAGGATGACCCGCAGGTGCGCCAGCCGGATATCAGCAAAGCACGTCGCGTGCTCGGGTGGGAACCACAGGTCAGCCTGCACCAGGGGCTCGAACGCACCATCCCATGGTTCGCCGAAGAGCTCCGCCGCCGTGGTGAACTGCGCTGATGATCGGCCGCTATGACGTGCGCTGGTGGGGGCCGGCCCTGGTTGCCGCCCTGGCAATCGGCCTGCTTCCACCGGCAACCGGCGGTATTGTGCTCCTCTGGTTGTGTATTCCAATCATAGCCCTCATGCAACCGGCGGCGGCGGTTGCGCTCGTCATCCTGACGATCCCCTTTCAGGATCTCTTGTATCTCCCGGGTGGCCCGAGCGCTACCCAGGCCGCTGTTGTGCTGGCGGCCGGCGGCTGGGCTCTGCGTCTCTGCGCGTTTCCCGAACATCGGCTACGTATCGGCCGGCTCTTCCCGTTCTGGGCGCTCCTGTTGGGTGCGTTCCTGCTATCTGCCGTACTGACACCCTACTCGCGTGCTGAAGCACTTCGCGAAACCGCTCGCTGGGGTGTAGCTGCACTGATCTGGCTGATCGCCATCGATCGGGTGCGCGGCCAACTTGCAACCGGCACACTGGTCGCATGCCTGATTGCAGCACCGGTTGGCTGTGCTGTAATCGGAATCATGCAGTTTGTGAGCGGCGATGGGCCGCCGGCGTTTCGCATCAGCGCTGATCTGCCGTTTGTGCGCGCCTATGGCACAATCGGTCAGCCCAATTCATTCGCCGGCTACCTTAATATGGGTTGGCCGCTCGCCCTGGCACTCAGCATCGCCGTAAGCGCCATGATACGCCGATCATACCCGCTGCCGCAACGCATACTCCTGATCGGAAGCGCCGCGATCCTCTGGTTTGTAACTGCCATCCTGCTGGCTGCCTTACTGGCAACCTTCTCGCGTGGTGCATGGCTCGGTGCCGCCGCCGGGGTACTGGCGATGTGCGTCGTTTTCAGCCGGCGTGCGGCACTGGCGCTGCTTGCCGTTGCCGCAGTATCTGGTGGCATGCTGCTCTTCGCCGGGCTCGGTGCTCTGCCCGAGCCGATCGCCATGCGCCTCGGCAGTATCAGCCGCAACCTGGCGCTCTTCGATGCCGCACAGGCTACTGTGACTCCCGAGAATTTTGCGGTTGTTGAACGCATGGCTCAGCTGCAGGCAGCATGGGGCATGTTCCTCAGCCGGCCACTGTTCGGCATCGGCCCCGGCAATTATCATGTCGCCTACCCGGCTTTTGCCGTCGGCGAATGGTATATCTCACGCGGCCATGCCCATAATGTCTACCTGCACCTCGCGGCCGAAAGCGGTATCATCGGGCTACTGGCGTATCTTGCGCTGGTCGGCAGCGCCGCCGCCATCTGCATCGGCGCCCTTGATCGCATGCCAAGCCAGGCATACGCGCTCCGACTGCCGGGCCCGATTCGGCGCGGGATTCTGCTGGGATGTTGTGGTATCATCTCAGCAGTCGCCGGGCATCAGTTCTTCGAACAGCTGCATGCCCTGAACCTGACGATCCAATATGCTGCGGTGCTGGCACTCGTCGAGATCGTCACACGTGAATAAAGGATCTGTATGCGTTACCTGGTCACCGGCGGTGCCGGTTTTATCGGCAGCCATCTCTGCGATGCACTGCTTGCACGTGGCGACGAGGTCATCTGCCTCGATAACTTTAACGACTACTACAGGCCGGAACGCAAGCGACGCAATATCGCGACCGCTGCGACACACCCCAATTTTACTCTTGTCGAAGCCGACTTCCGCGATGCCTCAGCAGTAGAACAACTCTTCGTCGCATATCGGCCCGACAAAATTGCACATATCGGGGCCATGGCCGGCCCACGCCCATCACTGGCGCAACCCGAACTCTACACTGCGGTGAATATACACGGTACCCTGACACTGCTCGATGCCGCTCGTCGCCATGGAGCACGCGGCTTCCTGCTTGCATCGACCTCTTCGGTCTATGGTATGTCGCCAACTCCCTGGACGGAAGAATCACCGAGTGATCGACCGCTTTCGCCGTATGCCGCAACCAAAAAGGCTGCCGAGATTCTGGCCTATACCTTCCCCTATCAGTATGGTGTGCCCACCAGTGTCGTGCGTTTCTTCACCGTGTATGGCCCACGCGGGCGACCCGACATGACACCCTACAACTTCATTACACCCATGATTGGCGGCCGGCCGATCTCCCTCTTTAACGGCGGGGTCGGGATCTATCGTGATTGGACCTATATCGACGATATTGTTGCCGGGGTAATAGCCGCCCTCGATAGCGAGCTTGCATTCGAAATCTTCAATCTTGGCAACTCAAGCCCGGTGGAACTTCTCACCTTTGTCCGCACCATTGAGAAGATCACCGGATTACAGGCTCGGATCGAAACCCAACCGTTGCCGGCGGCTGATCCGCCGATCACCTTTGCCGCCATCGACAAAGCCACGCGTATATTGGGCTATCGGCCGCAAACTGATATCGAGCAGGGCCTCGGCGCATTCTGGGCATGGTATCAGCGCGAAATCGCCGGATGACGAGATTCTTATCTGTCTGCATACCCTCAGCAGCAGGATGGACGTTATACTATGAGACAACGATTCGAGCGGCGAGAGGAGCCATCAGACGCTATGGTCAATGAACGAACCGGGGAGCTTCAGTCCTCCGCCGACACCGGCGAACTGCACACCGAACCATCAGCGCAGAACGAAGTCGAACAGCGCGGGTTCAACCTCGGCAAATCGCTACGCGATCCACGTACGATCGTCTCGTTCGGCCTGGCGATTGCGATTATTCTCTTCGTTTTTCGAGGTTTCAATATCGATCTCAGCGCCACGTGGGCCTATATGCGCGGTGCCGATATGTTGCTGTTGCTAACCGGGCTGCTTGTCTTTTATTGCACATTTCCGCTACGTGCAGTGCGCTGGCGCATGCTATTAAACAACGCCGGCGTTCCGGTCGAACAGGGGCGCAAGAGCTGGGCGTCGCTCCCTGCGCTGATCGAATATATCTACCTCTCGTGGTTTGCCAACTGCATTGTGCCGGCCAAACTCGGCGATGCGTATCGCGGCTATCTGCTCAAGCATAACGGCAAAGTCTCGTTTTCATCAACATTCGGTACTATCTTCGCCGAACGATTGCTCGATATGCTTGGATTATTTACCTTCCTCGTCATCTCGGGCTGGTTCGTATTCGGTACACAGTTGCCGCCGGCAACCAATATTATCTTCATCTCGGGGCTGGTGCTGGTAGCGATCATCGTTAGCGGCCTGGCCGGTATGCGCTGGTTCAGCCCGATCGTACGGCGTTTCATGCCGCAGCGCGTGCTACGCTACTACAGCTCATTCGAACATGCCGCACTCCGTTCATTTCAGCCGCGCATTCTGCCACGCCTGTTCCTGCTGACCGGTTGTGTCTGGCTTCTCGAAGGCTTCCGACTCTTCTTCGTCATCCAGGCGCTTGGCGTCGAAGGGCTGCATCTCGCACTACCGGTGATCATCTTCGTCGCACTGGCCTCTTCGCTGCTCACCGCCGTGCCGCTCACCCCCGCCGGCCTTGGAGTCGTCGAAGGTACAATCACTGCTGTGCTGCTGCTGTTCCTGCCCGCCGCGACCCTCAGCGAAGCGACATCGAGCCAGAACCTGGCGCTGGCGGTTACCTTCCTCGATCGGGCGATCAACTTCTGGAGCATCGTCGTCTTCGGATTCATCCTCTATCTGGTCAGCAAGCGGAAATAAGCCGGTCGAGTCAGGCGACTCCCGCTGCTGCACAGAGCTGCGTCTGTCGCCTGATCCCTGCCCCGGCTGTGCACAACAATTAACCCTCAGATAACGCCCTATTAACACAGCAGCGCTAGAATGCCACACAAATGCGTACGAATGTGTGGATCTATGGCAACAATTCTGCTGATCGAAGATGATGAGATCCTGCTCGATGTGTTGCGCTACAACCTCGAACAGGCCGGCTATGCTGTCGAAACAGCATCCGATGGCGTGAGCGGGCTGGAGTTGAGCCGCCGGATACGCCCGGATCTGGTGATCCTCGATGTCATGCTGCCACGGCTCGATGGATTCTCCGTCTGCCGAACGATCACCCGTGAATCGCTGGTGCCGATTGTCTTGCTCACTGCATTACAGGATGAATCGCATCGGATTGCCGGCCTCGAACTCGGTGCCATTGATTATGTGGTCAAACCGTTCAGTATGGGCGAACTGCTGGCGCGTACCCGCTCGATCTTGCGCTGGAACGAGCGCCGACACCAGACGCCGCATGCCGATCAGCTGCAGGCATGGAATATCCGCCTCGATCGCGCCGGGCGGCGCGTCTGGCTCGACGAACACGAAATCGATCTGTCGAACAAGGAGTTCGACCTGCTCGCGTGCCTGATGGCGCATATGGGGATAGCACTCTCGCGCGATCTGCTGCTCGAATATGTCTGGGGAGCCGACTTTCTCGGCTCCAATCGCACGATCGATGTGCATATACGCTGGCTACGCGAAAAGCTCGAACCGGATCCGGCGAATCCAGTGCTCATCCGGACCGTGCGCGGTATCGGTTATTGCTTCGAGAATCCGGCAGCCGAACAGCAGCAACCCACCAGCAGCGAACAGGCGGCATCGTGACTAATCGCCGCGACTACGCGCCTTCATGGCCCGCTGAATATCACGTGTCGCCTCGCGTTTTGCCAGATCCTGCCGTTTATCATACAGCTTCTTGCCCCGCGCCAGCCCAAGATCAACTTTGGCCCGTCGGCCGCGGAAGTAGATCCTGAGCGGCACGAGTGTATACCCCTGCCGCTCGATCTGCCCCAGAATGCGGCTGATCTCACGTCGATGCAGCAACAACTTACGCGGCCGCGTCGGCTCGTGATTAAAATAAGTACCCGACTGCTCGTACGGCGAGATGTGTGCATCGTAGAGCCAGAGTTCATTCTGAAACATGCGTGCATAGCTGCCGCGCAGATTGACGCGCCCGGCACGGATCGATTTGATCTCGCTGCCGGTCAGCACAATTCCCGCTTCGTAGCGTTCCTCAATATCATAATCGTGCCGCGCCTTGCGGTTATCGGCAACTGTCTTTTCGGGTAGCTCGGTTCTGGCCGCCATGGCCTGCCTCCAATATCACAAACTGCGTGCTGCATTGATCGCCGCCCGCAGGCGCAATGCTTCCGCTCGGGCGGCCTCGGCAAATCCAGCACCAGCGTCGGCATATAAAATGCTACGCGACACATTGATGATCGCCATTTCGCCGGCGGTATCGACGGTTGCCGCTACTGCGGCCGCCAGATCCCCGGCCTGCGCACCGATCCCCGGCACCAGCAGCGGCAGTGTCGGGCAGAGCTCGCGTACGGCTCGCGCCTCTTCCGGGTACGTAGCCCCCACCACCAGGCCCACATTGTTCCGCCCATTCCAGTTGTCACGCGCCTGACGGGCTATTTCGAGAAACAATGGCCGGCCATCGGCCAGTTTCAACGACTGTACATCGGCACCACCCGGATTCGATGTGCGGCAGAGCACAAAACAACCACGCTCCTCATATTCAAGGAAGGGCACCAGCGCATCCATCCCCAGGTATGGGCTCAGCGTAATCGCATCGGCACCGATCAGATCAAATGCCGCCCGCGCATATGCAACTGCCGTTGTGTTGATATCACCACGCTTGGCATCAAGGATGATCGGCACATCCGGCCGCATGGCACACAACTGCCGCAGGATCTCGATGCCATGTGTACCAAGCGCCTCGAAAAAACCGCTGTTCGGCTTGAACGCACACACAAGATCGGCCGTCGCATCAATAATCGCCGCACAGAATGCCAGCACCGGTTCACGTTCGTGACGCAATACTGCCGGAATACGCCTCGGATCCGGATCCAGCCCAATACACAACCACGAGTCATTGCGCCGTGCAGCCACCGACAATCTATCATGAAACCGCATCATTCCTCCTCATTCGTGCGGTGTATTGTAGCCTGCCCCGATGATGGGTGCAACTATCGGCAGCTACCATGTGGATATGTGGAAAACTGTCGAAAAACATTGTGGACAAAGGGGTTGACTTTAACCTCTTGCTAATGATATAGTACTGCAAGCTATTATATGGGGTGCCAAGAATGCGTCCCTGAACGGCGCACCCGGGGCTTGGAGTGAGGATTTGCTCTAAAGCCCCGTCTTGTTGCCCGTCGATATTCGTTATCGCCGCCTGTCACACGCTGGCCACGACAGAGCATGGCATAGGCCACTAAGAAAGCAAGAAGATGACAACGCAGACGGATGAGACTATACTTCAGGGCTGGGCCCATGTGATCGATCAGCTTCTTGAAGTTGGTCGTTCGCAGGGGTATTTGACCTACAGCGATATCCTGGAGGCACTCCCGAATCCGGAACTGCACGTTCCCGATGTTGATCAACTCTATGCAATCCTCCAGGCCGAAGGGATCCGGGTCGCCGAGAACCCGGGTGATACAAGCAATCCCCTGGCAGCCGGAGAGGCCGAAGAGGATGAACTGCTCACTGAGCTCCCCGACATGACCGATGTCGCCCTTGATGATCCAGTGCGTATGTATCTGCAAGAGATCGGCCAGGTGCCGTTGCTCTCGGCCGAACAGGAAGTCACACTGGCGAAGCAGATGGAGGCTGGGGCGCTGGCACGATGTGCGCTCAACCGCGAGGAGTACGGCTCGTGGCAAGAACGCATGATGTACGAGCAGCATGTGGTGCGTGGCAACGAAGCGCGTCAGCATCTCATCCAGGCCAATTTGCGCCTGGTTGTCTCGATTGCAAAGAAGTACACCTCGTATGGGCTCACCATGATGGATCTTGTGCAGGAAGGGAATATCGGCCTGATGCGTGCAGTCGAGAAGTTCGACTATACCAAGGGGCATAAGTTCTCGACCTACGCAACATGGTGGATTCGCCAGGCGATTACTCGTGCGATTGCCGATCAGAGCCGTACCATCCGCCTGCCGGTGCATATGGGCGAAGCCATCAGCCAGGTGAAGCGCACGTCGCACAAGTTGCAGCAATCCATGCAACGCGAGCCGACTCCCGAAGAGATCGCCGATGCCATGGGGATCTCGTCGGTAAAGGTTCGGCGTACACTCGAAGCCTCAATGCATCCGCTCTCGCTCGAAATGCCGGTCGGGCAAGAGGGGGAAGGACGCATGGGGGATTTCATCGAAGATGATCGGATCTCGACTCCTTCCGATGCGGCGACGGTCTCGATGTTGCGCGAACATCTTGAAGAAGTGTTGCAGAAGTTGCCCGAGCGCGAACGCAAGATCATTCAGCTGCGCTATGGCCTGAAAGATGGCCGCTATCGCACACTCGAAGAGGTTGGTGTCGAGTTCGGCATCACCCGCGAACGTATTCGCCAGATCGAGGCGGTGGCACTGCGTAAATTGCGCCATCCACATCTTGGTAAGAAGCTGCGCGGTTACCTCGACTAAACACGCTGCCAGTGTATAGTGCCACCGGCCATATACCCCGAAAGAGACAGATCGGCGCAGCCGATCTGTCTCTTTCTTCTATGTCATTACGATCATCCCTGTGGTCGTTCGACGAGGGTCACGTCAAACTGCTGTGTGGCACCGTTACGCAGGACATCCAAGGCGATCGTTTGCCCCGGTTCGTATTCAAGCAGCATCGCACGCAGGCTTCCTTCCTGCCCGACTGCCCGGCCGTTGATCGATACAATAATGTCGCCGTCGCGGAGCCCGGCGGTTGCCGCCGGCCCACCGGCCTGCTCCGAACCGATCAGCGCTCCGGACTGTACCGGCAGGTTGTTGTCGAAGGCCAGTTGCGCATCGATCATCCCGAATGTCACACCAAGGAACGGATACGTCACCTTGCCGCTGGCGATTATTTCGCGGCTCACCTTCTGTACAAAATTGCTCGGCACGGCGAAGCCGAGCCCTTCGGCCTGTACTCCACTAAACCCTGAGCCGCGTACCACCAGGGTGTTGATTCCCACAACCTCGCCGCGCAGATTCAACAGCGGGCCCCCGCTGTTGCCGCGATTGATAGCCGCATCAGTCTGGATCAGCCCTTCGGGTGCGTCGCCGCCGAGTGAGCGATTCAGGGCACTCACAACCCCGACCGTCACACTATTACGAAAATCACCAAGTGGGCTACCGATCGCAATAACCGTTTCGCCTGGCTGAAGTGCGCTGGAATCGCCAAGCGACACCACGCCCGGCACCTCACCATCAACTTTCAGCACGGCAATATCCATCAGGGGATCCGTGCCGATCAGTTGTGCTTCACGCCGGCCACCATCGTAGAAGATGACTGCCAATGACTGTTGCCCTTCGACGACATGGTTGTTGGTAATGATAAAGCCATCCGCGCTGATGATCCCCCCCGAGCCGCTACCACGACGCGGTTGCTGTGGATCCGGCTGTTGGAACGGGAACGGAAGTTGTTGCTGGTTGCTCTGGGCATTGGGTGCCAGGGTATTCACCACCGTCACCACGGCCGGTGAAACCTGTTGGACCACCGCAATAACCGGCATGGTGCCGTCGGGTTGCCCAAATGTATCGAGTATTGGTACAGCCGACGGCGCAATCGCCGTTGGGGGTGGCGCGGCGGTCGGCAACGGCAGCATGGTTGGCTGGGGCTGCACTTCAAGCGATGCACGCTGCAGCTCGATCTGTGCGAGCTGCCGTACGCCAAAATAGTAGCCGATCCCACCGCCGGCCACTGCACCTGCCACTAATCCACACATGAGGGTAACGACCAATCCCAAGACCAGCGCGAGTCGTGTTCGTGGTGCCATATGCGCTTGCCTCCTTATCTATATAGAGTAGATCGCTGCCGAACAACCCGGTGCGATCGATTGTTGCGATCCATATGATCTGCATCCAGTATGACAGAAAACACTTAAGCGCAGATGAGCAACGGGTAAGATTGTGATCAGCAATACAGCATCAGTAACCTTGCGCCGGTACGTATCATGGCGTAGAATGTAGAAAGTATTCCACGTATATCAGTCTGTGCCGGCACTGAGTCGCATATACCCCTTTTCCAAATGAGCATCGCATGGAAGAGATCCTGATTATCGACGACAGCAAGCAGATCTGTTCTATGCTGGCCGACTATGTTCTGCCGGAACTAGGGTACGCATCTGCAATTGCGAATACCGGCCGTCAGGGGCTCACCCGGCTCCGGCAGCATCTCCCCGATCTTATTCTTCTCGACCTGCAACTTCCCGATATCAGCGGCCTCGATCTGCTGCGCCAGATCGCTCAGGAAGGGTACGATGTTCCCGTCATCCTCATGACGGCCCACGGCTCCGAGGCGATTGCCGTCGAGGCCTTCCGGCTCGGGGCGCGCAACTACCTAATCAAACCCTTCAGCGAAACGGAAGCGCAGGCCGTGATCGACCAGGCGCTGCGCGAGCGGCGGCTTGCGCGAGATAAAGAGCAACTTACCCGTAACCTCCGCCAGCGGGTGCAAGAACTGACGGTGCTCTACTCGATTGGCAAGTCGGTCAGTTCGCTGCTCGATCAGGATGAACTGTTGGTGCGGATTGTTGAGGCCGGGGTTTTCATAACACGCGCCGAAGAGGGGTTTCTGCTGTTACGCGATGCCAACGCCAACGAACTCTACCTACGCGCAGCCAAGAACCTTGGCGAACAGCGCGCACAGCTGCTGCGCGTACCGATCGACGATACCCTTGCCGGGCAGGTGATCCGCACCGGCAAACCCGTTCGGCTCGATAACTCGGCAAACGGCTCAACCCTAAAAGTCAAGACCGGATTTCTCGTCCGGGCGATCCTGCAAGTACCGCTAACCGTTGGCAATAATGTGATCGGTGTGCTGGCAGTCGACAATCAACAAGCTGACCGCAGTTTCGGCGAAAATGATCAGTATCTGCTTTCGGCGCTGGCCGATTATGCTGCCATTGCGATCGAAAATGCCAGCCTCTATCAGCAGGCATTGCGGAATGAAGAGCGGTATCGTGACCTCTTCGCCAATGCCAACGACCTCATCTTCACCCTCGATCAACACCTCTCAATTCAAAGTGTCAATAAAGTCGGGCCGGAATTGTTACGCTGTAACGAGGCCGATCTGATCGGGAGATCCCTGCATGCGCTCGTCTCACCCGATTCGTGGGAACGAACCTCGCGGGCACTTGGCGATCTCTTACGCGGGCGGGATGTTCAGCCGTTCGAGTTACAACTCCTGCGCAGCGATACCGAACCGGTGTTTCTTGAAGTGAGCGCACGACGGGTTGCCAACGAGCGGACACCGATGATCCACTGTATTGCACGTGACTTGACGGAGCGTCGCCGGCTGGAAGAGCAGTTGATCCGCGCCGAGAAGCTCTCGGCAATCGGGCAGCTGGTGGCCGGCGTGGCGCACGAAGTGAATAATCCGCTTACCAGTATTTCGGGCTATACCCAGCTTATGCTGCGTGATAAGAGCTTACCCGACCTCGTGCAGGAAGATCTGAGTCATATTCATATTCAGGCCGAACGAGCGGCACGCATTGTGCAGAATCTGCTGGTTTTCGCCCGCGAACACAAACCACAGCGCTTCCAGATCGACGTCAACGATGTTATTCGCAGCACACTCAGCCTGCGCGCCTATCAGTTACGGGTCGATAATATCACCGTGAATCTGGTGCTCGATAACGAGCTGCCACAGACGGTAGCCGATCCGTTTCAGCTGCAGCAGGTCTTTCTCAACCTAATCAATAATGCCCATCAGGCGATGACCGAGCGCGGCGGCAACGGCACGCTGACACTGCGCACCTATAGTGCATCGCGCCCGGCCAGTGATGGTGCCCGTGCCGGCGTATCTGTGCTCATTGTTGCCGTGAGCGACACCGGGATCGGTATTTCGCAACGTGATCTGAACCGCATCTTCGATCCTTTCTACACAACCAAACCGGTTGGCCAGGGCACCGGGCTCGGGCTTTCGATCTGTTTCGGCATCATACAAGAGCATGGTGGCCGGATCTGGGCCGAGAGCGAAGTTGGCAGCGGCACGACAATGTATGTCGAACTACCGTTCATAGAAGAAACAGACGATGCAGATCCAGATACGGTACGTGATAGCGAGGCCGCCACCATCACAGCCGGGCACGCCAGGGTTCTGGTCGTCGATGATGAAGAGCCGATTGCCAACCTGCTCTCGCGTTTACTGACGGATCTTGGCCACGAGACGGTAGTTGTCGGCAGTGGCATGGCTGCGCTTGAAGCCATGACCAATGAATCGTTCGACCTGATCCTGAGTGATGTCAAGATGCCGGGCATGAACGGATTTGAACTACATCAGGAAATCAAGCAACGAGATGGAGATCTCGCAACCCGGGTGGTCTTTATCACTGGTGATACTGTCACCCCGGCGACACAGGCACGGATCGCACAGATTGGTAATCCGTATCTCACCAAGCCATTTGCGATCGAAAACCTTGAGTCGCTGGTACGAACGGCTCTCACATCGCGGCCAACGATGCCGTCGCGATAATGAGGGTATGTTGGTGCGCTGTGCCGACTACCGCATACGATGCTAGCGATATGCGGCAGGCCGACCAGAGAGGGAGGTTCATCAGTGAAGCATGATATCGAGCGGCTTATTGAAGATCTGGTTGCCGAACACCAGCATGGTGCGATTGTCGTAGCCGAACACGCCGCCGATATACTCAAGAAGCGGGTCAGCAGCGGCGAACCATCATCACCTGAGGCATTTCGCCGCGAACTGCTGCTGACGGGTTGGGCATTGATCCGAGCGTTTCCAACCATGGCACCGCTGGTCAATCTCGTCAATAGCGTGCTCTGGAAGGCTGAAGAGAGCGAAGCGCCACACGAACTACGCAGTATTGTGATTGATGCGACTGATGACTTCAAACATCAGCTGCGCCAGCGCCCCGGCTTCGTCGCCGAACGTGCATTGCCGTTAATAAACGATGGCACAACGATCGTTACCATCTCGTCGAGCACGACGGTACGCCAGGCTCTGTTGCATGCCCAACGTGCCGGCCGGCGCTTCTCGGTGATCTGTGCCGAATCGCGGCCACGCTACGAAGGGCAAGAACTGGCTGCCGCACTCGCGGCGGCGGGAATACCGACGCAGCTCATGATCGATACTGCGGCGATTGAAGCGGTTCCCACTGCTCACCTGGTACTTGTTGGTGCCGACATGCTCAGCATGCGCGGGCTGGTGAATAAAATCGGCACATCTGCGCTGGCTGTCGCCGCCCAACATGCACGGGTGCCTTTCTATACCTTATGCGGCAGCGAAAAGTTTCTGCCGCCGGGCTTCCCGCAGCTTGAGCAACACGACTGGAATGCCGACGAAATCTGGCTTGCCAGACCTGAAGGTGCCGCAGTTGTGAACCGCTATTTCGACACGACACCGCTGCACTTGATTAGCGGGATTGTTACAGAACGTGGTACACTCACAGTGGCGGCAATCGAAGCCTGGCTGGCAACTGCCCGGCTCCATCCGGTACTTACCGGTGTCGCAGCCACTCATGGGATATTGACATAGAACACATGTTCGAATATAATGACGACACCTCAGACGGAACAATCAGCCAGGCACTCTCCAGCATCTGATGACACTGAAGTTGCTGCCGCTACTTCAGCACCCGTCGAAGCGGTTCCGACTGAGTCGTGGTTGACGCAGGTGAGGAGTCGTCTTATGGCAGTGACAAGCAAGACCATGCGTTCGATGCGACGTACGTGGAACAACAACCCCGCAGTGCCACGCGGTATGCAGGCGATTGCCTACAGCGTCACCCTGGTGCTTGCGGCATTGGCGGCATACGTCTTGATCAGCCTGCTTGTCACACGGGTTGCCGTGACGGTTGATGATCTCAGGTATGGCCGGCCGCGCACCGATCACCTTGAAGCCTTTGTTGGGCATGACGAAACTGCCGGTCTGCCGACGCACCTTATCGCGCTCAATCTCAACCGCCAGATCGTGATCTTCGAGATCCCCGGGGGCGACACAGCGAAGACCCGCACCATCAACGGGCCATACCTGTTTGGGGCAGAAGAACATCTGACGCCGGCAGTATTAGGATTAGCCGATGTTGATGGCGATGGTCTGCCGGATCTACTGCTTGATATTCGTCGTGAACGGATCGTCTACCTCAATCGTGACGGCACCTTCCGGTTGCCGACGGCCGAAGAGCAGGCATTCATCAGCATGCGTGAAACCCAATGAGTGGTACAGAGCGTCCCAAAAACCGCCCCGATGATCCGGCCCCGCCACATCGTGAAGCGGCACGCCGCCAGCTTGCCGAGCGCAAGCAGAACAAGCTGACAATCACACCGGCACCGAATCTGCTCGGGAAGCAGCGTGTCTCGCTTGATGATGTCATCAAGCAAGAGCGTCAGATCTTGCGGCGCAGTACGGCAGAAGTTCCAGCAGCAACACTTCCGTCGGCAGCGTCACCACGCGCAACACGCAGTCTGCATGTACAGCCGAAGAGTGCGTCGATGCCGGATGGTGAGCCACAGCGGCGGCGAGCCTACCAGCCGCCGACCCCTGCTGAGATCGTTTCGGATGATGACTACGACGACATGCTGGCCACACGGCCAATATCGCATCGCAGAGCCGACACGGCACGCCTTGACGCACTCCTCTCGCGAACCTACGACACATACGATCCGCCGGGGTATGTCGGATCACGGCGAACATTGCTGGAGCAGATCAACGATCATCCATGGCTTCTGATACCGATTGCGGCAGCGTCGCTGGTTATTATTCTGTTTGCATTCGGCGGGGATGGCGGTTCCATCCTGAGTCGCTATATGCCACCCCCACCCGAGCCGCAGATCCAGGTCATCGGTGCGCCGAGCGTGCCGGTATCAGCACCCATCAGCATACCAACCGGCGAGCATTCGGTGCTTGGTGCGCCTACCATCAGCGCCGATGCCATCAATGCCGTTCTTGCCGATTACGGTTCCCCGGCGCATGGCACCGGCCAGATCTGGATTGATCTGGGGCGGCAGTACGGCATCGATCCGGCATATGCATTAGCCTTCTTCATCCACGAGTCAAGCGCCGGGACCAATCCGGGTTGGGCTGGGCTGAAGCCCGACGGCAGCAGCACTCATAATGTCGGCAATATCATCTGTGCCGGGTATCCGACATGCTATGGTCGGTTTCGCGATTATCCGGGCTGGACAGAGGGGATCCAGGATTGGTATAAGCTTATCTCGGTCGAATATATCAACGGCCGCGGTGTGCATACCGTCGAGCAGATCATCCCGATCTATGCGCCCTCGTTCGAAAACAACGTACCAGCGTACGTGAATGCCGTCAATACCATGGTCTATACCTGGCGGGCTCAGCGAGGAATGCCGTGATCGGTGGGGATGGATGGCCGTCGCTCAGCCGCAGCCAGGCAGTACTCCTTATTCTTGCACTGGTCGGGCTTGGGTATCTGTTGCTGCAGACCAACACCGCGCCGATCCAGATCAGCAGCTGGCGTGGCGACCAGCTTGGTGAAGCGGTACGCTTCGGCGGCAACCAGATCAGCGGTGAAGCACTGGCGATTGGTGGGCTCGGCCCGGCACCTAATGGCAATGCCGATGTGCCGTTTGGCAACCCGCTGGCGCATCCCCGCACCGTTTTGACTCAGGGGTATGGCGTCGGCTCACATGCGCCGGCCTCGATCTGGGGTGGTGTCGATCTCGCCATCGACGGCGATGGCGATGGTGCGGCCGATCCACAGGGAACCTGGGATGTACCTGTGTATGCGACTCACAACGGTATTGCCCAGATACGGCCGAACACCTGGCCGGGCGGCAATTATGTCGCCATCAGCAACGAGGTCTACAAGACGGCCTACGCGCACCTGGCACGGTTTGCCGTTAGCGAAGGGCAGCCGGTAGCACGCGGCCAGATCATCGGCTATGTTGGCTCAACCGGCCAGTCGAGCGGGCCACACCTGCACTACGAGGGGTGGGAGAATGGGGTCAATCGCGATCCGGCCGGTTTTGGGGCGCTTGATGGTGTCATTCGCTAACCGCCCAGCAGGGGGGTGACGCCGACCATACGGCTCACCCCCCTGCAACCCTAGCGCCAGCCGTTGCCGTCGACGGTCTGGTTGCCGAGCAGCCCCAGCAACACCTCATAGCGGGTGCCGGCATTTTCGGGATGATACTCAAAGCGATTCCGCTCGAAGTACTGCACAATATAGAATCGCCCATCGGCCGGATTATATTCACGAAACTCTTCACTGATCGGGTAGCCGAAGATCGCCAGGCCACCATTCGCCTGCCAATAGCTGCGGAACGCCCCGCCAAGGCTGTGTCCGGTTTCGCGGAACAGATCGCGGCCGGCCGGCGCGGCACTGATCGGGCGGAATGGCTCCTCGCCACGCCGTGTGGCGGTCAAGTCGTTGCCGAGTAACCCCAACAACACCTCGTAACGGGTGCCGGCCAGCTCGGGATGATACTCAAAGCGATTCCGCTCAAAGTACTGCACCGTGTAGGTATTGCCGTCGGTGGCACTGCGTTCCCGATACTCTTCGCTGATCGGATAGCCGAAGATCGCCAGGCCGCCATTTGCCTCCCAATAGCTGCGGAATGCGCCGCAAAGATTATGGCCTGTTTCGGGGAAGAACCGGCATGCACTGCGCGGTGCTGCCCGATCATAGGCACTCGGCGTGCTGACGCGATACGGTATGGCCGGTTGTACCTCGAAGCGCAGATCATCACCACTCAGTTGCGCCGTGACCGCGCCCCATGTTTCACCACTGCGCCGTTCGACGATTGCGCCAGCCGTATATGCCGGCAGCAGATCACGCAGGTTGAG
>CALLZL010000284.1 GCA_937859575.1 uncultured Chloroflexota bacterium | reverse complement strand
CGAATCCCGAGTAGTCGCCTCCTAGTCTAGCGACTTCACGCACCACACTGCTACGATCGGCACCAAGATCATAAAGCATCGCGGCCGTACGCAAACTCACCGCGCTCGTCGCACTCGTCTGAAAACTCTGGGTGTCGGTCGTCAGCCCGAGCAGCAGGCAGCTGGCGCATGCAGGTGTGATGGGCACCTGCATGGCATGTAGCAGGGCATACAGCAGTTCGCAGGTTGATGCCGCGGTCGAATCGATAATGTTCAGCGACGCACCACCATCATTCGTCATATGATGGTCGACGATCACAAGCGGCAGGTTGGCCAGTGTGGCGCGGTGTTCGTCGTAGATCGGGCCGAGGCGTTCGAGGTTCGCAGTATCGAGCATCAGCACCATATCGGCAGCGGGCAGCGCATCACCACGACGGTAGAGCATGATCTGCTCGACACCCGGCAGCCAGCCAGTATAGGCCGGCAGGCTGGGATACGCGACCATGATGGCCTGTTTACCGAGGCTGTGCACCGCATGCCATGCGGCCAGCAGCGAACCGATGGCATCGCCGTCGGGATTCAGATGGGTAAGGAGCAGAACGGTTTCGGCCTGAGCCAGGCGTGCAGCTACCAGTGGTGCCGCTTCGACCGGATCGCGAAGGATCATGCTGCTTCACCTGTCGGGGTATGCGGCCGCAATTGATAGACTGCATGGCCGGAACGTTTCTTAACCTGTTTGAGTTTGAGGTTGTTGCGCGTACCGATCTGCGGGATGAGCCGATTGAGGCCGCTGACAACCACAAACCAGTAGGCGCCGCTGTGCGCCAGGGCGACCAGCGGCTCGTGAATAAACTCCTGCTCGATCGCATCATCACCGATCTTGGCCGGCACATTCGAGACGATCAGATCGTACGGCCCGGGCGGCACCGACTCGAACCCGACGCTCCCGATCACCGTCACATTGCCGGCAGCGTTGAGTCGGGCATTATGACGCGCATACCGCACCGCAAGCAGATCACGGTCGGCCAGTATCACCTCGGCGGTAGGGAAGCTGCGCGCCAGTGCAATACCAATAACGCCGCAGCCACACCCCATATCGAGGATGCGCTGCGGCGTAGCAACATCAATCGTTCGCAACAGCAGATCGGTTCCTTCATCGATCTGATGCGACGAAAAGATCGTATGGGCGACATCAAACGAAAGCGCAAGGCCACGGTGCTGGTAGTTGATCCGTTTCTTGAAATAGACATCGGCCGGTTCAGCTACCGCACTCTGCATCATGCCTCTCCGTTATCGAGCTTCGGCGGATTTTCGCGCCGCTCGCGTTCAACTTCCCGCAACACTTCATCAATGCGCATACTGTAATCGAGCGATGTATCGAGTTGCAGATGCAGTTCGGGCGTCGAGCGCATATGACGCAGCTCCTGCGCCACTCGACGCCGCAAGAAGCCGCGCGCCCGCTCAAGCGCCTCCATCGTTGCCTGCCGCTCGTCGGTATCGCCCATGACCGAGATCCGCACTGTTGCATGCTGCAGATCGGCACTTAGATCGATACCGACGATCGTTGCAAATCCCACCCTCGGGTCTTTCAGTTCATACTGAATGACTTCGCCAAGAATGCGCTGGAGTTCATCCGCAACTTGTTGTGTTCGTTTCGACATAGCAGTTATGATCAAACGGTACGTTCGACCTTCTCCTTGCGATAGAACTCCATATTGTCGCCGACCTGCACATCCGGGAAACCCTCAACAACCAGACCACACTCGTAGCCCGAAGCCACCTCGCGGACATCATCCTTGAAGCGCTTCAAGCTCGAAATGCGTCCGTCATGGATGACGACGCCACTGCGCAATACACGTACCGAAAGATTTCGCACAATCTTACCGTCGGTCACAAACAGACCAGCGACAACTTCACGCGAGGGTAGGCGGAAGGTATCACGCACCTCGGCGAACCCTTCGGTTACTTCGCGATATTCCGGATCGAGCATACCGATCATCGCTTTTTTGATGTCTTCGGTGAGCTGATAAATGATGTTATAGAACCGGATATCGATACCATACTGTTCGGCAAGGCGGCGACCTGCCGGATCCGGGCGGGCATTGAAGCCGATGATGATCGCCCGCGATGCGATCGCCAGGTTCACATCACCTTCGCTGATCGTGCCGGTGCCCTTGTGGATCGTCTTGATCTGCACCTCGCTGGTGTTAAGCTGCCCGAGCGCATGCTCAATCGCACCAATCGAACCGCTGACGTCGGCCTTCAGAATGATATTGAGCTCTTTCATCTGGCCTTGCTGGATCTTGTCGAACAGACTATCGAGGCTCACGCCACGCACATTCGCCATTGCTTCAAGCCGCATCTGCCGCTGGCGCTGCACGGCAACTTCACGCGCAATCGACAGATCATTCATCACCTGGAGAATATCACCCGCCTGCGGTACGGCTGTGAGCCCGAGGATCACGACCGGCATGGCCGGCTCGGCATAGCGCAGCCGCTTGCCGCTGTCGTTGAACATGGCACGGATGGTGCCGGTGGCACTACCAACCAGCACATTATCATCGAGCCGGAGCGTCCCATTCTGCACCAGCACCGTGGCAATTGGCCCGCGCGACTTATCGAGCTCGGCTTCGACGATCGTGCCAACCGCTGCGGCATCAGGATTCGCTTTTAATTCGGCAAGATCGGCAACCAGCAGAACCATTTCGAGCAGGCCATCGATATTGGTTCCCATTTTGGCCGAAACTTCCACCGAAGGCACATCACCGCCATACTGTTCGACCAGCACATCGCTGCTGGCAAGCTGCTGCCGGACGCGATCGGGATTGGCATTCGGCGCATCGATCTTGTTGATCGCAACAATCATCGGCACACCAGCCGCCTTCACATGCGCAATCGCCTCTTGCGTCTGCGGCATCACGCCGTCGTCGGCTGCGACAACCAGCACTACGATATCGGTCACCTGGGCACCACGGGCACGCATAGCAGTAAATGCCTCGTGGCCCGGTGTATCAAGGAAGGTGATCTTGCGGCCATGGATTTCGACCTGGTAAGCGCCGACATGCTGCGTGATCCCACCTGCCTCGCTCTCGGCCACCCGCGTGGTGCGGATCGCATCGAGCAGCTTCGTCTTACCGTGATCGACATGCCCCATGATCGTCACAACCGGCGGGCGCATCTTGAGCTCTGCCGGCTCCTGAGCCGACAGCACATCCTTGATGTTATCGACGACACCGGCGAGTTGCTCCGGCACATATTCGGTTGTCTCAAGGCCGAAGTCGGCCGCAATCACGGCTGCGGTGTCATAATCGATCTGCTGATTGATATTGGCCAATACACCATTTTTGAGCAGCACCTTCAGAATCTCGGATGCGCCAACGCCAGTGGCCTCCGAAAACTCGCGTACGGTCATGGCTGTTGGCAGTTCGATCGGCCCACGCGGACGCACCGGTGCACGAACCGTTGTTGCACGGGCAATACCAACCCCACCGCGCCCCATGTCGCGCCCACCACTTGACCGGCCGCCTCGATTGCCTGGCCGGCCATCAGCTTCACTACGTGTCTCATCACGCGGGCCACTGCCACTGCCGCGGCCACCACGACCACGCCCACCACGGCCACCACCGCCGCCGCCGCCAAAGCCACCACCACCACCGCCGCCGCCCCCGC
>CALLZL010000283.1 GCA_937859575.1 uncultured Chloroflexota bacterium | reverse complement strand
ATATTTGCAGCAGCAGCCAACCGAAAACCCGGCCGCGCAGGCTCCGAGTGCACCCGCCGGTGCCCCGGCGGAGTGCCTCAAATCCCACAGTACCAGCGCTCCGGCGGCATGTGCCCGAGCCGTAATCGCCGCCATGTCGTAGAGTGCGCCGCTTTTGAAGGCCACATGCGAGAGCATCACCACGGCGGTCTGCTCATTAATATGTTCGGCGAGACTTTGCTCGGCGATACTCAGGCTATCATGCGATTCGACGAGGCACAATTCGTGACGCCCGCCAAGTTGGGCAATACACCCCTGCGCAATATACAGATCGGAAGGGAAGTTGAGCGTATCACTGACGATCGTTCGTCGATCCGGGCGCAATTGTAGGGCCGCCATCAGCAGTTTATAGAGATTTACCGAAGTTGAATCACACGCCAGCACCTGGCCGGGGGCGGCTCCAACCAGCATGCCGATCTTGTCGCCGATCCGTTGTGGCGCTTCATACCAACCGTAATTCCAGCCACGGATCAGATCATGGCCCCACTGCTGTTCGACGATCGCACGCACATGATCGGCAGTGGCATGCGGCAAACGCCCGAGGGAGTTGCCATCCATGTAGATCGGCCCGGCCGGATCTTCCACAAACTCAGATCGATAAGTTGCCAGCGGATCTTGCGCATCAAGCTGCTGTGCATAGCTGAAATCAGTCGGAATACTCAACCTCGCCTCATGTCTTTCTTGCTCCAACAGGGATCATGTTTATGTCCAGAGTTCACGGATGTTTTCGATCATAATCGCCAGCCCGGCAAGTAACACAACCGTGAGCACAATCGGCCAGAAGAATTCATACAACAGTACCGCCGACGCCACAACGGCCAGGCCGACCGACACGCGTCGCACCAGGTTCTGGATCTGGCGACGAAAGAGCGATTCGACGAACAAAAAGACCCCGAGCATCGTCAGCACACCCGGCAGCCAGAGGTTCGAAAAGGGCGCCAGGGCAATAAAGCCGACCAGCAGCACACCGATACTGATCGCGCTCCAGGTTTCGGCAACCCGGCTGAGCCGGATAGTGCCGGTGCTGACCGGCAGTTGTGGCAGCCGCAAATGGGCGCGCAGCGGGCCGCTTTCACCACGCGCCACTTGCTCGGCATATTTGCGGCAGGCTTCGAGCACCAGTTCGTTGGCGGCACGCGATGATTTCAGCGTATCAAGTTCGACCGCAGCCAGTGCAATCCGCCGGTTGATCTCCATCGCACGCCGCTGCAGCGAGGGTGTATCACGAACCGCAGCAACTTCGATCTCAAGCCCGGCCAGTGCCTCGGATTGCGCCTCGATCGCAAGATCAAGCTGGCGCTGTTCATCGAGTAATGCCTGGGTGCGTGCCGCCAGCACCAGCGGTAACTCACGTGGCGGCGGTACTTTGTCGAGCCCACTCCAGCCGAGCGGTGAATACCAGGCCAGGCGCACCGCCCCATCCCGGCGGAACTTTGGCCCGGCCGGTGCATCCTCGCCGGCGGCGATGTCGCCGGTATACAGGCCCCATAGCCCACGATACGCATCAACCCACGCCGGGGCCGGGGTATCCGGCGTCGCCTGGAGCGGGCGCAACTCCCAGGTGCGCTCTTGCCCCGGCCCGCCGCGCAACCCGCCGCCACGGGCATATTCCACAAACGGAATCTGAAATGCACGCAACAGGCCATCCTCGGCGAATGGATCCCCCTGCCGCAGGGTTGCACGCCAGAAGCGACGTAACCGCCGCCACAATCCGATGATCCCGGCGCTGAAGGGTAAGGCCGCCGCCAGCATATACTCACCACGCTGGAAATAGTTGGCATGCGATCCGGCCGCGACATACACTACCGGATGTTCGCCGATCCATGTCACCTCCGGGGCATCCCACCGCCGCCGCAGATCGTCGTTGACAAACTCGTGCGCCGAATACGCCACCCACTGCGGCCGCAACACGCCCGCCGGATCCTCGGCCAGATAGACCGTCACCAACTCCCAGTCGGCCTCGTGGTCGTTCACCCCATAGAACGAGGTACGCCAGTCGTTGAAGGCATAGAAGAACCAGTACTGCAGGGCAACATAGCCATGCTCACGCACCACCCGGCCATGGTAGACACACGGCTCCGATGGTGTGTCGAGCTCCTGGTAGCGGCGAGCGGCGGCCAGGGCCGAACCAATCGGCACCCGGCCACGTAGCCGCAGCGGAACGGCAAAAAGCAACGCGGCCAGTCGCGATAAGAGGCCTACCCGTGCCAGCCGGCCGTAGCCGGCACGAAAATGCCGCCGGGGCGCAATACGCGCAAATTCACGCGCCTCGTGCGGCCGGAGCGGATCGACAAAGTGCAGGTAGAGAATAGACCCCGGTGGGAGATCAAACGGCTGCATGAGCCCATCGACCGTCAGAAAACCGCGTTCGATCAGCACTTCGGTCTCGCCGCTCGATCGGCGAAGGCAAAGCTGCGCCGCCCGTAGATAACGCTCGGCATCCATCGGGTAGAACTGTTCGCCATGGGTAAAGCAGGCAATCGGCTCGAAGCGGCGCAATAGCGCCGCATCTTCAGGTGTCAGCCCGCTCATGCAGGGTGTCGGAGCGGGTCAGTGTTGCCCAGTCCGTCTCGTCATCGTCTGCAGGATCATCATCGTCGGCATCTGCTTGCCCGGCCAACCGTGGGCTCAGGCTCTTCGGTTCAACCGGCGCGGCGGTCATCAGAATGGCGCGCCGTACATTGCGCGCATTCAAGTAGAAGATCACCAGTGCACCGATCGCCAGTTCGAATCCAGCCGTCTCGCGCTGAGTGTAGCGGTATAGCCCGATCGCCAGTTCGGTTCCATAGACGATCAGTACCATCAGCCAGCCCCATGGGCGCATGCGCTGCAGGCCGATCGACCCGACCAACGCAAAGACCGCTAGCGCAACCATGGCTCCGAGTTCGAGCAGATCAACCCCACGCACGGCAACCTGCTCACGCGCCTCTTCGATCACCTCGCCCTCGAGCGCCGCCGGAATCACGGTGGTGTAGAGCGATAACGCCACCAGGAATGCCGCACTGAACAGCGCAACCTGTATGAAGCCCTTGATAGCGATCAGGGCAACGACAAATCCCAATCCACGTGGGCGCTTGACGGGTCGCTGGCTCATGTGTTCTTGCTTCTTGCTCACATGGCTTCATTATACTGCGTTTCCCAATCGGCATTGCCGCCCCCAAGAATGCTTTCCGGGTGTTTCTGGCGGCTTCGCCGCCAGAAACACCCGGAAGACAGAATCTGAGGCAGGGCCTCACAGACGATATGGCATGTCATCACGCACTCATGACTCGTTGAATGCAGCTTCGAGCGCTGCAATATCTATCTTGTTCATGCGCAGCATCGCCTGCAGTGCTCGATCAGCTGCCCTGCGCATCCACGCGATCCTTCGCGACTGCGGCTGCACAGCCGAGCAAGATCGACTACAATGAGCGGCAGGATGCTGTTGGATCTGGTATCGGCCTGCAGAACACGAGGTATGGTTCATGAGACGCACACCAAAGCTGCTGTTTGCGACATGGCTGATTGTCGTTTTCCTCTTGTGCTTGATCATATCGCCGACCAGACCGGTGTTTGCGGCAACCTATACCGTTACCAAAACCGCCGACACCAACGATGGCGTCTGTGATGCGGATTGTTCGCTGCGCGAGGCGATTGCCGCCGCGAATGCCGCTCCAACTGCCGATACGATCATTCTGCCGGCCGGTATCTACCAACTGACACTGACGGATGGTGTTACCGACGATGATGCACGCGATCTTGATATTCGCACGCCATTGATCCTCAGTGGTGCTTCGGCTGCCACCACGATTATTGCCGGCCTGGCCGGCCCGGACGGCGATCGGGTGTTCGAGATCCATGCCGAAAGCACGACCATCAGTGGGGTCACGATACGCGGCGGTCGCAGCGACGGCGACGGCGGCGCGATCAGTGGGGTACCGGCAGCGGCGCTTGT
>CALLZL010000282.1 GCA_937859575.1 uncultured Chloroflexota bacterium | reverse complement strand
GACACTCTGTTCAGCTTCGATCAGGTGGTGTGTGCCCATAAGCAGCACGATCGGGCTTTCGAGGCCGGTGGCGGCATCGATCGGGCAGACACGGATCCGGCCGCTAGCCGCCTGGTGGCGTGGGTTGATCACCAGCTCGGCACCAAACTCAGCGCGTAGCCGATCGTGAATACGGATCGCACCGGCTGATTCGGCATGCAGCACCAGAATATGCTCCGGCGGAATCTGCCGCTGCAGCAACTGACGGATCTCGGCAATGATGCGGCTGATTTCATCCTGTTCGCTACCGAGGGTTACGAGCTGTGGGGTTTCGCCATCGAGCGCCTGTTGATGATTGCGCGCTGTGATCGCTTCATCATCGGCGGGGAGTCGCTGTTGATAGAAGCGCGTGGCAAAGCTGAGGATCTCGCGTGTGGTGCGGTAGCAGGTGCCAAGCAGATGTGAGCGACCACGCACCTTGAGGCCACTCGCCAGCCATGATTGACGGCGCTTGAGGAAGCCCTGGGTTGGGTCGGCAACCATGAACAGATGCCCATTGGGTTTGAGGATCTGCTTGACGATCTCAAACCAGATCGGCGCAAAGAACTGGGCTTCATCGATCAGAACAAAATCATACTGAGGAACCGATGTGGGGTTTTCGGAAAAACTGCTCCAGATCCGGCGCGGAACATCGCCGTAGTCGTGGAGATCACGCTGTCGCATGAGCCGCTGATAGGCGAGCATTGCATCGTACACACGCTGACGCATGGTTTCGTTCAGGCCGAACCCACGTCCGCTCCGGTCGGCCGTCAGATACTCCTCGCGTGTACCGATGACGCGATCCTTGAGCCAGTCGATCTCATCCTGGAAGGTTTCGGCAGCCATGGTTGTATCGTGGAGATATTCATTGCGGATGCGGTGCATGATACTGCGTCGTTCGTGGGGTTTCACCAGATTGAAGCGCTGCATACCGGCTGGCCAGTGGGCATGGCACCAGGAATGGAAAGTACGCCATTCGATTGTATCGCGACGACCAGTGAGGCGCGCAAAACGCTGTGCAAGATCATGGATCAGCGGCCGGTTATGGGTGAGCACCAGGATGCGTTTGGTGGGGAAATAATCGCGCAGCAGGCGGGCGCGGTAGAGCAGAACAAGCGATTTACCACTGCCGGCCACCCCGCTGACAAGCTGCAATTGGAGATTATCGTGGACCGGTTCGGCTTCACTGCTGAGATGGAGATCATGTTTGAGGATCCATTCCTGATTATAGCTCAGGAGATAATCGGTCAGGCCGGCATGTATCCCGCGATCGGTGCTTCTGCGCACGGTCAGTTCCGCAGGGATCACAATTTCGGGGGTGAATATGCGCCGGATTGTGTCGATCGCAGCACTATCAAGTGCCGCACCCAGATTCTGTTCAAGCCAGCTTTCGAAAACCCCAGCACCAAGCTGATCGGCAGTACCCCACACAATACCATGTGGCGGATCCGGTAGCTGCACGCGATCCCTGGTTGCCAGATGAGGAAAGAGAACTAGCCCCGGCAACTGTTGCGCGATAGTTGGCGGTAGCTGGGCACGGAAGACATTCAGTAAGGCGATGGCGGCAGTGCCGGGTGGTACTTGCTGTTCGAAGAGCGAGGCCTGCTGGGTGTTGCGCAGCTGTGCAGCAGTCTCGGCGGCAACACAAATCAGCGCAGAGCGACCATCGGCGCGGCGTACCCAGAAATCTGGCCCGCTGCTATTGTCTTCCGCCGGCACACTACGCACCCAGACGGCATAGGCGTCGGGAAGGCGTTTGAGTACACGGAACAGGCGCGCTACTTCGGGGCGCACCAGGCCGAACGGCTGGTTGGGAAACATGCCTGCCATCTATACTTCATTCCACTCGCGCCTGCTACCAGGCCGACGTAGCACCGGACGATGGGCGCATTGTGCGATCAGATCGCGCAAAAGCTCAACCCATTCCTGTTGCTGCTGGTCTGTGGGTGCTGTGTCGAGGAGCCGGCGGCTGCCGATAATGATCAACTTACTGCGGGCACGTGTGATTGCTACATTCAGGCGTTGTGGCTGGAACAGAAAGTCGGCCATATGGGAGGCAAACTGCAGGTTCGAAGTTGTGAGCGAGAGGATCGTTATCTCGCGCTCCTGGCCTTGCATTCGCTCGACGGTATCAACCACAATGCAGCGGCGGATGAAAGGATCGGGCACTGTGTGGTGCAGTAGCTTGCGAATCGTGCGTGCCTGAGCACGGTATGGCACCACAACACCGATCTCAGCGGCAGGAACACCGGCATCGAGCAGGGTGTCAATCAACTCGGCGACAATTCCCGCCTCCTGCATACTCGATGTTGTCGCATTTATATGATCGAGTCCGACAAAGACACACGGTGCCTCCGGATCGAGGATCTCTTTCATATGCCGTGGTTGGGTACGGTAGCTGATGCGCCGGGCATGGTTCTGCTCGGCCGGCACCAGTTCGTCGTAGTAGAAGGTTGTGCCGGGCCAGGCGGCAAGTTCGGCATTCATTCGGTAGGTGATGGTGAGCATAGTTGGGCTGCGCGCACCATGTTCGGCGAGTACACCGAACACGGAATCACGCAATATCTGATCGCCGCGGCGAGTGGCCAGCACCGGAGGGAGCTGCTGCTGATCACCAATAAAGATATAGCGTTTCGCACGCAGCATTGCCATGATCGCCAGCGGCAGCGTGATCTGGCTGGCTTCGTCGAAGATGAGCGTATCGAATTCGACACCCTGTAGCCGCTGAGTACGGGCAGCAAATGGTGTTGCACCAACCACACAGCCGCCGCTGAGATCAACCAATGGTGAAGTATCGAACGATTCGGCCTGTGCGACGCGCAGATCATCGTTGCGTACCGCCCGGCCGATCTTCAGTGCTGTAACGGGCGGGCCGGCGTGGTGAACGGCAGCAGCGATGGCATTGAGGGCATTGTTGATCGCCCGATGAGTGAAGGCGCTCACAAAGACCCGTTCCCCTTCGCTGGCAAGCAGCTGTGCCAATCGGGCGAGCAGGCGTGTCTTGCCGGTGCCGGGTGGCCCCTGAATGAGAGTATACGGGTGAGCACTATAGGCGGTGGCAAGTGCATCGGCCTGCGATTCATTGAGCTCCCAGGCGATCGCCTGGTCGTAGCCGCGCTCATAGCGGCTGGGATCTTGCAGTGGGCTCAGATCACCGTTCAGGATCGGCAGCACCTGACTGCGGCCGATGGCACTATCGGCTGCCTCGTTGAGTGCTGCGATCGCCATGTCGCTGAGATCAAGAAACCCCTCATCGAGTACCCAACCATCAGCCGGCTCGGCAAGTAGGCTGCTGAAGGATGGGCTGGCATCTTCGCTTGACACCAGCAAGATACATTCATCATCAAGTTCTACTGTTACCAGCGGGTTGGGTTCGTAGAACGGATTGCCGCGATGCAGTACGAGGACATCACCCTCGCGGAAACGTGAATCGTTCTGCGGGCATGTCAGGCGGAGCAACCCCTGTTCGATGCCGTCGATCCGCACCTCGGCAATCGCACGGCCACGAGCGACACGTTCGGCAAGTGGCAACGACCAGATCTGCTGAGCCTGGGTACGGATCGCTTCGGACTCATCGAGCACCAGTTGTGTCAATTGAGCAACCAGGCGGCCCAGGGATGTCGTTGCTTCCGAAAGTGGTATCCGCCCTGCATCAGGTGTCGGCATATGTGGGGCCTTTCGGGGATAATGAAAGCACCTTCGCATACTATAGCATAGCCGTATGACCATAACGGCGATGGTATAATGCAGCACGGCATGGCAACGCATCCATATGGTGGTGCAGAACGTATCAAACGTGTTTCTGTGACGTTTCGAACAATGTGAAGGTAGCAGATATGCGTATTGCGATAGCGGGTGCCGGGCCGGCAGGATTCGCCAGCGCCAAATGGCTCAGCGACCGCGGCCACGAGGTGTTGATCTTCGAGAAGCGCCATGTTCCGGGCGGCAAGGTTTCGGCATGGCGTGACCGTGATGGCGACTGGGTCGAGAGCGGTTTGCATGTCTTCTTTGGTGCGTATCACAACCTGCTTGGCTTTCTGGCGGAGTGTGGCCTGGAAGACAGCTTCGACTGGCGGCCGGCCGAGATGAATTTCGTCTCGCCCGAACATGGGATTCACCCGATCCGCTTTGTTCCGGCACTACCGGCACCACTCAACGGCCTGGCAGGGGTGGCTGCCTTCAAGTTGCTTTCGGCCGAAGATAAAGCACGTATGGCGCTCGGGCTGCTGCGCCCGATCTTTGGTTCGCAGGCCTATATCGATGCGCAGGATGACCAGACCTATGCAGCGTGGCATCTGCGCCACGGTATGGGGCGGCGTTCGCTTGATCGGGTGATGGATGCCATGGCGCTGGCGCTTAACTTTCAGAAGGCCGAGACGGTTTCGGCCAAGCTGGTATTGACAGCGCTGCTGCACTTTGCCAAAGAGACCGATGCACCCAGGATGGGCCTGGTGAAGGGCTCGCCGCACGAGCGGTTGTGGCTACCGTTGATCGCCCAACTCGAAGGGCGTGGTGTGCAGATCCATATCGGCCGTAAGGTTGATCGGATTCGCTACGATGCCGCTGAGAACCGTGTGACCGGGCTAGCACTTGACGATGGCAGTGTGGTTGAAGCAGATGCGTATCTTTCGGCGATGCCGGTACACAGCCTGCGTAAAGCGTTGCCCGATACGCTGCGTTCCGCACACCAGGTATTTGCCGATCTGCGGCACCTGAAGGGGCAGCCGGTGATTACGGTGCAGCTCTACTTTGATCGCATGGTTACCACGGTTCCCAATCTGCTCTTTAGTTCGGGTACCTATATGAGTGTCTATGCCGATCTGCCGCTGGTGTCGCCCGATTATCACACCGGGCGCGGATCGATTGTCGAACTCGTTGTTGCACCGGCCGAAGAACTGTTTAAGCTATCGGACGCCGACCTCATGGAGGTTGTGTTACGTGATTTCTATCGGTTGCATCCCGAGGCGCGTGCAGCGCAGCTCTTCAAGCATCATATCGTACGCATTCCGAACTCGGTGTATCAGGCACGGCCGGGGATCGATCGTTACCGGCCAGATCAGGCGACACCAGTGCCAAATTTCTTTCTGGCCGGCGATTATACACAGCAAGAGTTTATGGCATCGATCGAAGGAGCCATACGCAGTGCACGCCGCGCTGTAATGCGGATCGACCAGTTCGCCGGGCAGGCGGCACAACAAGAAGCCTGGTCATTGCGGCCGGGTCTGTAGTTGGGGATACTCCATGTCAGCACCAGAGACACTGATCGCAGATCGCTACCGGGTGATATCTGCGTTTGACGATCGCCCCGGTCAGCGGGTTATGCGGTGTCGGGATGCACAAGACGACCGGTTGGTGCTGCTGGCCGAGTTTCCGATTGGTAATCCGCCAGCCCAGCAGGCGGCGGGGACGTTTGCGCAGCAGCTCGAGGCCCCCGGTCAACCGATGCTCCAGCCGCTGATTGCGCATTTTGCTTCTCAGCAGGTCTATTATCTGGTCTGCCCGGATCCGGGCGGCCAGGATGTCGAGCGGGCGCTCCGGAGCGCCGGCGGCCCATTGCGCGAGGCGGATCTGTTGCCGCAGGTATCTGAGTTGCTCAGTGCCCTCGAACTGCTGCATTCACAGCATCCGCCATTGTTTCTCGGTGATCCGGTGGCGGGTGATTTCTGGCTGACCGAGCGCGGCGAACTGCGGATCATCCCCTTCACCCTGGCCCGGCCAATTGGTGCTTCGCCGATTGCCTATCGTGCCCCCGAGCTGGCCTCTTCAGCCGTCGAGCCGGCACCGCCAAGTGATATCTATGCAGTGACGGCGCTGCTCTACCACGTGTTAACCGGCTATGCGCCGCCGACCTATGATCAGATCCGGGCCGGCACACCCCTGACCGGGCCACGGTCGTTGAATCCGGCAATGTCGCCGCTTGTCGAGCAGGCACTACTGCGTGGTCTACAGCAGCGTGACGTGAATCGCTATCAGACGGCGCGTGAGATGCGGGTCGCATTCGAAACGGTGCCCCCCCGCCGCTGCCGGCCGCACCAGCGTCCGCCTTTCCACCGCCGGTGCCGGCACCAACACCAGTCGATACGCCGATTGCGATACCGGCAGTCGAGGTGCCGGCAGATGCCGAACCAACGCCGGATGCTCCAGCGCCGTCGCCGGCCGTGGCGGAAGACGCCGCGCCGGTGGCAGATGCATCAGTGACGGAAGATGCGCCGGTGGCAGGCACATCAGTGACGGAAGATGCACCGGTGGAAGTGCCGCCCGAGGAGATGCCGGAGCCGGAGCGTCGGGGTGGCATGTTCAGTAGCACTGGTTGCCTGATTGCTCTGGTTGTTGGCCTGGTGGGTTTGCTGCTGGCAGTCTGCCTGATCCTGGCGCTGGTTGTGCCTGGTAGCCCACTGCGTGGCGTGATCAGCACCGGTGCAGTAGTTCCGACCATGCCGGCCGTCACGCCGGAGTCATCGAACGTGCCGCCGACCGATGGCGCACCGATCGCGACGGGTGTGCCGCAGGCACCACTCACCCCGATTGAGCTGGGGCCGAATGCGATCAGTGCCGAGAATATCGCTCGCATCACCCGAACCCTAGAGATCACCGCGTCGGTGCTCGGGCCGGTCGCCTATTCGCCCGACGGCAGCATGATTGCTGTTGGTGTGAGTTCGAGCATCAGTCTGATTGATGCACAGTCCCTGGATCCGACCGCACAGTTGAACGATCATAGCGGCAAAATCACGACACTTGCATGGTCTGCTGATGGCAGCCTGTTGGCATCGGGTGCCAGCGACGATAACGATATTCGGATCTGGGATACCAGCAGTGGGAGCCTGGTACGCACCCTGCGTGGACATAGTGGTTGGATTCGCAGCCTGGCCTTCTCGCCCGATGGGCGTACTCTGGCATCCGGCAGCACCGATCTAAGCATACGAGTGTGGGATGCCACGACTGGTGCAGCACTCCAGACGCTCACCGGCCATGGCAATCTGCCGGGCGGGATCGCTTTCTCGCCTGATGGCACACAACTCGTATCGGCATCACGCGACGGCACCGTGCGGTTGTGGGATGTGGCCGCTGGTAGCGAAGTCGATGGGTTCAACTTTCAGACGGCCATGTCGGAAGACGGCATGACCCGCTACTGGGCGACCGGCGTAGCTTTTTCGCCCGATGGCCGGATACTGGCAGTGGGCTCGGTTGACGGGAATATCTATCTGCTGGATGCGGCGACCGGGAATCAGATACGGCTCTTGCGCGGCCATACCAACTGGATCGTGATCCGTGGCCTGGCATTTTCACCCGATGGCCAGCTACTCTATAGCGCTTCGCTCGATAGCAGCATTCGAATGTGGGATGTTGCCACCGGTGCGGCGGTTGATACCCTGATTGGTCATCGGCTCGATATCTTCAGCATTGCACTCAGCCCCGATGGAACCCAGCTGCTTTCGGTGAGTGATCAAGAAGGGCGCCTGGTGATCTGGGATACGGTCACACGTCAGCCGATCAGCAGCCTGCGGGTCGGCCAGGGCCTGGTAACCGGGATCTCCTTTTCGCCTGACAATTTCGCGCTGGCACTCACGGGGTATAACGGCACGGTTCAGCTGCGACTCATCGATGATGGAACCAGTTCGACGCTCCCCGGTGCGGCGAATGCCTCCCAGACATTTGCTTTTCTACCCAATGGACGATTTGTACTGATAACCGAACAACAGACGATCGTGGTTGTCGATCTGATAGAGCAAACCAGCGAGGTACTGCGCGGGTTGAGCGGCCGGCCGATCAGTGTCGCAACCAGCCGCGATGGTCGCTGGCTGGTGATTGGCAGCGACAATGGCGACATCGGGATCTGGGAGGATGCCCAGGGGGTGGCGCAGTTGCTTAATCGTTCGGAACTGCCGGCGGCGCTGTTGATGAACTTTAGCTTCGACGGGCGGTGGCTGGCGGTAGCCGGGCCGGCTACGGATCCACGTGTGGCGATCTACGATATCGAAAGCCGGCGTGTTGAGCGCGTGATAAGCGGGCCAACCGGGACAATCGCAGCGATCGGGTGGCAGCCGGGTGGTATGCTCCTGGCGGCGGCGAGCCTTGATGGTGTGCTCTGGATCTGGGATGCCACCACCGGCGCGTTGGTACGTCAGATCGTTGCGCCGGCCGAACTAGGGTGGTATGCGGGGATGAGCTTCTCGCCCGACGGCCGCATGATCGCCACAAGTAGCCCGCGTGGTGTATTGCAGTTCTGGGATATTACCACCGGCGACGAGCTGGCAAGTATCGAAATACCGACGGGCCTGACGACACTGGCATTCAGCCCCAACGGCGAGCAACTGGCTGTCGCCCTGCGCGACAATACCGTACAGTTATTTGGCATAGCCGATAGTCAATAGCACGACTTCGAGGATAGAACATGTCAACCAAGGTTGTGATGATTGGTGCCGGGCCGGGTGGGCTCGCAAGCGCCATGCGGCTTGCCGCCGCGGGATATGATGTCGAGATCTACGAGTCGGCCGATCGAGTCGGTGGCCGCATGCGCGGATTCAGTGATGGGCCATATGGGTTTGATACCGGCCCGACGATCCTGCAGGTGCCACGGGTATACGATGAACTGTTTGCCGAGTGTGGCCTGGATCGCGAGTCATATATTCGTTTTTTGCGCGTTGATCCGAACACCAGGCTGCGCTTCTGGGATGGCAGCGCCCTGGATTTGATGTCCGACAGGGCGGCATTCAAGGCGCAGCTTGCCGAGTTGCGGCCCGATCTGCCGCAGCGTTTCGAGCGCTGGTATAGTGATCATATCCGCAAGAACGAGGTCGGCTATGCACCATATCTTGGGACGCCGGTACGTGCGATTCCCGAATATCTTAATCCGCGTGAAATCGCCGCGGCGTTACCCTTCCGGCCCTGGGAGACGCTCTATGATCACTTCTGGCGTTATTTTCAGGATGAACGGCTGGTCTATGCACTGAGCTATCCGTCGAAGTATCTGGGGATGCACCCGACACGTTGTTCGAGTGTGTTCAGCCTGATTGCATACCTTGAATTCGCCGATGGGATCTGGCATCCCGAGGGTGGGTTTCGGGCACTGGCGCAGGCACTTGGCCGGGCTGCCGCCGATCTGGGTGTGCGAATACAGCTAAACCGGCCGGTGAAGCAGGTGATGACCAACGGCACGCGGGCGACCGGAATCGAACTGGCCGATGGTGAGAAGATCGCTGCTGATCTGGTCGTCGTGAATGCTGATTTCGGCCATGCGATGCGCCATCTGTTGCCGGCCGCGGCGCGCGGCAAGTATACCGATGCACGGCTGAAGCGCATGCGCTTCTCGTGTTCGACCTTTATGCTCTACCTGGGCGTGGATCGGCGCTACGAAGATCTGCCGCACCATCAGCTCTATTTGTCGGAGCATATACGGCGGCTCGAACCGCCATATATCGATGACTCAGCACTTGACGACCACGATCCGTCGTTCTATGTGTGTAACCCGACACTGATAGATCCATCGAATGCCCCCGATGGTCATAGCACGCTGTTTGTGCTGGTGCCGGTTCCCAACACCGCCCATGGAGTAGATTGGCAGGCGCAGCAGCAGCGTTATCGCGATCTGATCATCAGCCGCATGCATCTGCTGGGCTATCACGATATCGAGCAGCATATCGTGGCCGAAACATGCTACACCGCCGAGACATGGCGCGACGACTATCAGGTGCATCTTGGGGCGGTCTTCAACCTGAGCCACGACTGGCTGCAGCTCGGGCCATTCCGGCCGCATATTCGTTCCGACGCTGTACAGGGGCTCTACCTGGTTGGCGGTGCAGTCCACCCCGGCAGTGGCCTGCTGACGATTCTTGAGGCTGCCAGAAGTACCGCCTATTTCATCGGCCGTGATGTCGCACCGGGTGTCAGGTAGCGTAGCGAGGTACGCCAGCCGTAGATGCCGACCAGCAGCACGCTGGCAAGAAAGATCAGGAAGATCCAGCCCTGCGGTGTATTCCAGAAGAAACTGGCCGGGTAGCGTGCAAGAGCAATCACTTCGAGGATGCCGAACACCGTATAGCTGATTGTCGCGACATGTACGCGCGGCCAGTCGTTTTCGGCGATGGTATGGGTTGCTGCGATGCCGAGTGCCAGCGCCCATGCGCCGATGGCACGCCCGGTCAGCGGGGTTAGTTCCCATGGCCAGAGCTGCCTGGTGGTCAGCGGGTCGATCAGGAGGCCGAGGCCGATCAGGATGAGCAGCACGGCATGGGTACCGAGGATCATGATCACCCAGGCCGGCATTGGCGCGATACGCGGGAGATCGGTACCCGGCAAACGTAGTTGCCGGAGCAACAGCAGTGCCAGCGCCGGCGGTACCAGTGCATACACCGCCAGCCAGACCCACGCAGCCGTCCGTGCAGGCAGGTCGTCGCTGCCGAGATGGAAGCGATCCAGATGCACCAGCGACACGATCAGGGTGAGGGTTGTAAAGATCAGCACCGACGGCACGGCGATCCGGGCGCGCGCCCATGACACCTGGCGGGCAGCGGCGATTTCGATCGCGCAACTTGCCCAGTAGGCGGCACCGAGGAAGGCGGCCGTCAGCGGTGGATTGATCGTCCACGCGAAGAACTGCGCCGTCTGTTCGCTCAGAATGAAGAGCTGGATCCCCACCAGAAAGACCAGCAGGCCGGCGATATAGAGCATGCGCTGCATTGGTACGCTGGTCTGCTGAACTCCTACATCAGAAACATGCATGATACGGATTCCTTGCTTCAGCCCGGCTATGCATGATCGACTGTTGCTGCACGCCGCTACACTGCCCGTTCCCAGGCACAGACATGATCATGTATTGTGAACCCGGCAGATTGATAGAGATTCGCCGAGGCCGGATCATTGGCATGATTAGCCACCATGGCACGGGTACAGCCGCGATCACGCAGCCGCCGTAAACCATCGAACAGCATAGCCCGCGTGATACCGCGCCGGCGGTGATCGGGATGGCAACCAACCGGCTCAAAGACGCCGAAACGGTTGGCAACATCGTGCCAGATAATGCAGCATGCGGCCAGGCTACCGTCAGGCGCCTCGACGACCAGATCAAGATCAGGGGTGTAGGTTGGCGCTTGCATGACGGCCAGATGCCTGGCGACCGTCATGCGTGATGGTGCAAATGCAGCACGATGCACCTCGACGCGTGCTTCAACCTCGGCGACACCGGCAAAGGAGCGGATGCGGTAGCCGGGCGGTACGACCGGCAGCGGCAGATCTTCAAGGGTACGTTCACGCATGGCAAGGCATTCGTCGATCGGCTGATAGCCACACTGTGCGAACAACGCCAGCCGTTGCGTATCGCTGCGCAGACTCCAGGCGCGCAAGACGGCCGGCTGTTCGGCGGGGGGGCAGTTACTGCGGCGATGCTGCTCGGCCCACGCGAGGATGCCCGGCACGAGATCGCTGCGATCGGCACGACACACAATATCGACCTGGTTGCCGGCCGGCCAGGCAAACGCCACAAGGATGCCGGAAGAATCGAACCAGAGTGGCGTCTGGCTGAGTTGTTCCACACCGACGCTACTACGCCACCAGTCGAGATCGCCAATAGTGCAGTAGGGGGTTGTGCCGGTTGCGGCGGCAATGCCGATCAGCAGCCGGCGCATGGCAGCGTAATCGTGTTCACCGCTATAGATTCGCATGGTATCGCTCATGCAGATCCTTCTGTTTGCAGATACGCCTTTATGCTTAGAAATCGACCTTGAGCAGTTTGATCGGCGTACTAAGGAAGCCGCGAATATGGCGCCGGGTCAGATCGGGAGTTTCGAACTGCGGCCAGTGACCGGATTTGGGCAACACACGTAGTTCGGCGCCGGGCCATTCATCGGCGATGATACTGGCATCGCGCAGCGGCACGGTATTATCTTCCATGCCCCAGATCACCAGGGTCGGCACATCAAGCTCGGCAAGCCGGCCGGCCAGATTATTGGCACGCATGGCCCAGAAGCACTCGGCGCGCACTTTACCCTGGCCACGGCGGCGTACATCGGCACGAATACGCTGGTAGGCGGCCTCGGTGATACCGCTGCGCTCGGCAAACGATACCGGCCGCATCAGGAAATCGGTGATACCGATCACCTGAGGTTCGGCGGCGGCAATCAGGCGGTTGGCAAGCTCGAAGCGTTCGAGCATGGTAATTGGCGAGATCGAGAGATTGATTCGGGTGGAAAGCCGGCCACTGATCGTCGGGCAGAGCAGCACCATGCGTTCGATACGCTCCGAACGGCTTAGCGCAAGGGTAATGCTGGTCATGCCGCCCATCGAATGCCCGATCAGGGTCACCTGGCGTTCGGGGCTAAGCTGATCGGCGAGTGCGCCGATCACTGCCGCATAGCGCTCGATGGTCACCCGCTCGGGCAAGGCCGGCGATTCACCATACCCCGGCAGATCGACGGCAACACAGTAGTAGCGTTCGAGATACGGCAGCAGCGGCGACATCGCAAACCACGAGCTCGACCAACCATGGATCAGGATGGCCAGCGGATTGCGTGGATTGCCGCGCACATAGGCGTGCAAC
>CALLZL010000281.1 GCA_937859575.1 uncultured Chloroflexota bacterium | reverse complement strand
GCGGTGAGGGCCACGGCTTGGGGGGGGAAGAGGCCGGCTTTTGTTGCGGCGGCCGGCGGCGGCAGAGGAACCGCCAGCAGCAATGGCATGATCCGGCAGAAAACATGCTGGTTGAACATCATTGGCCTCCTTCGTGCGTGGTAATATACCCATTATATGAGCACCACACCATCCTCACCAGCGGCGGAGCCGGCAGCACCTGCCGGCCGGCTTGCGCCCCTCGCGGCGTTGCGTTACCGCGACTTCCGGCTGCTCTGGATCGGGCAACTGATCGCAGTCACCGGCTCGCAGATGCGTACCGTCGCCATCAACTGGCAGGTTTTCGAACTGGCTCGCGCAAGCGGGATGATCGACGCAGCACTCGCCCTTGGCCTGATCGGCCTCTCGCGCGTGATTGCCCTGGTGCTGGTTGCACCAATCAGCGGTATGTTCGCCGATCGGCTCGACCGGCGTAAGGTCCTGATCGTCTCATCACTCGTCGGCCTGCTCTGTTCCGCCATCCTGGCGACTCTCTCGTGGGCCGGAACTCCGTCGATCTGGGTGATCTATGCGATGGTGACAGGAGCATCCATCGCCAATGCCTTCGACATGCCTGCCCGCCAGGCACTCATCCCGAGCCTGGTGCCGCCGGCGCGCCTGCCGAATGCACTCAGCCTGAATATCATCGCCTGGCAGCTCGCGACCGTCGTCGGCCCATCGATCGCCGGCATTATGATTGCATGGGCCGGGGTCGCACCGATCTATACCTATGACGCGATCTCGTTCCTTGGCATCATCACTGCACTGCTGCTAATGCGCACCACCCCGCCGCCGGCACCAGCGACAAAACGCCCCGGATTGCACGAAGCACTCGAAGGGTTACGGTTTGTCTTGCGTCACCGATTGATTGCGTCAACCATGGTGCTTGATTTCTTCGCCACACTCTTTGGTGCGGCAACTACACTCATGCCGATCTTTGCCGTTCAGATTCTGAATGTCGGGCCACTTGAGCTTGGCTGGATGTATTCGGCCACTGCCGCCGGCGCGATGCTGGCAGCCCTGGTATTGAGTGCGGTCACTATTCCACACCAGGGCAAAGTGCTGCTCGTTGCGGTCGCGCTGTTTGGCGTCTGTATCTCGATCTTCGGCCTTTCGCGCTCACTGCCGCTCTCGATGCTGGCGCTCGCCGGTGCCGGCGCATCCGACACCATCAGCATGGTGATCCGCGGCAGTATGCGCCAACTACTTACCCCCAACGAGCTACGCGGCCGGATGACGGCCGTCAATATGGTGTTTTTTGCCGGTGGCCCGCAGCTTGGTGAATTTCAGGCCGGCTTGCTCGCCAGCCTGATCACGGCACCAATTGCCGTCGGTATCGGCGGAATTCTCTGTGTCATAACCGTCGCCGCGACGGCGGCGCGTGTCCCCGAACTTCGCAACTATTATGGCCCGACCGATACAGAAAGTGAGGAGCGTCATGCCTGAATCGCGGCCGCTGATCGGGGTTGTCGGCAGCCATTTCGAACGCCGCGACGGCGGGTTCGTCTCGGGTTGCCCGCCGAGTTATCTGGCGGCGATCGAGGCTGCTGGCGGTATTCCGACCATCATACATCTCTCGCACGATCATGAGGTGCTTGGCGAACTCTACCGCCGCTGTGCCGGCTTGTTGCTTGTCGGCGGTGATGATGTTGATCCGGCGCTGTATGGTGCCGAACCACATGCGAAACTTGGGGTCGCCGAGCCGCTACGCGACGAAGTGGAGCTGGCACTGGCACGCCGTGCCGCCGGCGAACACCTGCCGCTGCTCGGCATCTGCCGCGGCATTCAGCTTATCAATGTCGCTCTCGGCGGTACCCTCTACCAGGACATCCCTTCCGAGATCGAAGGCGCACTCGATCACCGCGAGTCGTGGCTGCGTGGTGATCGAGCCTATCTGGCCCATCCAATCAGTATTGAGCCCGATTCCTGGCTCGCTGAGCAGCTCGACACTGCCAGCGCACAGGTCAACACCTTGCATCACCAGGCCCTGCGTGATCTCGCTCCCGGCCTGCGAGTCGTCGCACGTGCCCCTGATGGTGTTATCGAAGCCGTCGAAGGAACCGGTGCCGGCTTCCTGGCAGCGGTTCAGTGCCATCCCGAGAACCTGTGGCCTGCTGCTGATCCACGCTGGACACGTTTCTTCGGCGCATTTGTTGCTATTGCTCGTCGTCACGGGCGCTAGAAAGGACACACAATGAAAGCAGTTCGTATTCATGCCTTCGGCGATGTTGACGTACTAAACTACGAAGAGATCGAACAGCCGCAACCCGGGCCGGGCGAGGCGCTCATCCGCATCACGGCTGCCGGTGTCAACTTCATCGACATCTACCATCGCACCGGGCAGTACAAAGGCGCACTGCCGTTGACCCTCGGGCAGGAAGCGGCCGGCGTGGTCGAGGCAGTCGGTGCCGGCGTCAATGAAGTTGCGGTCGGCATGCGGGTTGCCTATGCCATGCAGCAGGGATCTTACGCCGAATACACCGTCGTTCCTGCCTGGAAGCTGGTTGCCATCCCGGATGGCGTGAGTGATCAGCTCGCGGCGGCCGTGATGCTGCAAGGCATGACGGCACACTACCTGAGTCATAGCCCCTACCCGCTCAAACCCGGTGATGTGGCGGTCGTCCATGCCGCTGCCGGCGGAGTCGGCCAGATTCTCGTGCAACTCGCCAAACGACGCGGTGCCTTTGTCATCGGCACTGTCTCGACGGCTGCAAAAGCGGCGTTGGTCCGCTCGCTGGGTGCCGATGTGACGGTCGATTATACTCGCGAGGATTTTGCCGAGGTGGTACGCCGCGAAACCCGTGGCCGCGGTGCGGATGTGGTATATGATTCGGTGGGCAAAGCGACCTTTGAGCAGAGCCTGAGTTCGCTGCGGCCACGTGGCTACATGGTGCTCTACGGCCAGTCGAGCGGGGCGGTGCCGCCCCTCGATCCGCAGGTGCTGAATGCCCGTGGTTCGCTCTTCCTCACCCGGCCCACGCTCGGCAACTATAGTGCCGATCGCGCCGAACTGATCGGGCGTGCCGGTGATCTGTTCGAATGGATGGCCGTCGGCGAGCTACAGGTACGCATTGATTCGACCTATGCACTCGCCGATGCGGGCAAGGCCCATACGGCACTCGCCAGCCGCTCGACCCAAGGCAAACTGCTGCTGCTGCCATAGTGCGCCGCCGGGTAGCGACGCACTATGGCGCGTCGCTACCCGCTCGTATCCGGGGCGGGGGCCGGCGCATATCCGCCGGTTGCCATGCGCTTCCCCATTGCTTCGTATGCTGCGGCCGGCAGATCATGCACCCCGGTGGCATCGATCCAGGTGTTGTAGAACTGGAACAACGCGCACACAGTGATCGCATCATAGAGTGTGGCATCATCAAGCCCGGCGGCCTTGGCCAGATCGATATCGGCCTGGCCGATCTGGCTTGAGTCGTGGGTGATCTTCTCGATCAGCCGGAACATGGCACGTTCCGCATCACTGATCGGGGCAGTGGTGTAATCATCGAGCACGGCATCAACCAGCGCCCGATTACCAAGCAACTCGGCCGCGACCGCGGCATGCGAGCCTATTCAGAAGGGGCATTCGTTGCGGCGCGACGTAAAGGCCGCGATCAGCTCACGCATGCCGGGTGCCAGGTTCGAGGCTCCCCGCATAACCTCCTGGGTAAAGCGTGCCAGATGATCAGTCCATTCCGGCTTGAAGGCAAACAGATAGCGGATCTGCGGCACCGGCATCCCTGATTCCCGCGCCTGCCGGATCAACTGTGCGTACATCCCGCTTCCTGTATGATTCTCGACATCGTGCAGGTACATCGGCTCCATGTAGTGTTCTTTCTCTACTATGCCACGGCCGCATGCCCGCCGTGGCGCGTAACCTGCTATGAATGATCCATATGTTCCAACGGTGCAGGCGGGGTTCCACCGCGCCGTTCGAGCAATGTCAGCATGTAAGCAATCTCGCTCTGCTGGCCGGCAATCACCGCGTCAGCAACCCGGATAACCTCGGTTCGGCGGGTGGTACGCAGAATATCCTGCGCCATCATCACCCCGCCCTGATGATGGCGGATCATCAGTTGTAGAAAGAGGATCTCGGCCTCGGCCGGCGGAAGATCCAGCAACTGCGCGATCTGCGCCTGTGTTGCCATCCCCATCTGTTCGCCCTGGCCACCCATTTCGGGCTGCGCACCGCTCAAGGGCAAGCCCCACTGCGTCAGCCAGCCCTGAAACTGGCCGCGCTGCGTCTGCTGCGTCAGGGCAATATCAAGTGTAAACTGGCGCAGATCTGGGTCGGCGCTGCGATCACGAATGATGATCGCCATCTCGACGGCCTGGCTATGGTGCGCGGCCATATCACGGGCAAACACCACCTCGGCGCTTCCCTCGGTAGGGAAACGCGGCAAGAACATGCCAACCACCAGCCCGACCAAGAGCGCCGGCAGCACCGGCAGCACCAGCCACCAGTATCGCTGTACGGTAGTTGTTTCCGATCCAACAGTCGTCATCAGCGCTCCGACGGCGTTCCGACACCATTGGTGCATACTGCACCCGGCTCGGGGGTTTGTGGGCCCTGGCGATATTCACTGATAAAGGTGTCGATGCGCGGATCATCGACGCCGTCAGCCCGTAGCTGTACCCCCCACGCCGATGCAAAAACCGGCCCCGGCAGGCCGGGGAACGGCGACAGCAACAGATAGCTGCGGCCACGCACCTTCGAGCGCAGGGTTTCGATATCGGCTGCAGGAAGTGCCGGATCATAGGTGATCCAGACCGCACCGTGTTCGAGCGAATGAACGGCATTCTCACTGGCGATCGGCTGGTCGTAGATGCCGCAGTTCTGCCAGGCCGGGCTGTGTGGCCCACCAACTGGCGGCGTCTGCGGGTAGACGACCGGCTGGTCGGTGTGGCCGGCCGTCATGTTGCTGAAACGCTGGATTCCGTCGATATTCTGCGGTGCGCTGACGAGCATACGTGCCACAACCAGAATGACGACGACGGCAACAATGCCGCCGGCGATCAGAAAGCCGCGGTTGTTGTTGCGGCGGGTTGCAGGTGCTCGCCCGCGCGAACCCCGCGAACGGTTACGTGGTGCCTGTGTCACAATGACTCCCGTATCTCAATAGTGGTTCCATCTGTGGCTGTATTGTAGCATAGCAAATCTTTAATATTCCTTTTATAGTGTACCCACTTGCCCATGGCAGTGCGTTGGGCTATTATCAGGAACAGAATCATCAGTGTATGCAGCAGAGCGGAGATCATAAATGACACATCAGTCTGAAACAATCCACGAGCAACCGGCGTCGGTTCCATTCCGCGCCGAAGTCAAACAGTTGCTGAATATCCTGGCACATTCGCTCTATAGCGACCGCGAGATCTTTCTGCGTGAGTTGATCTCGAATGCTTCGGATGCCCTGCACCGGCTCCAGTTCGAAATGCTTACCAACCAGGATGTTCTTCATGCCGATGCGGAACTCGCGATCCGCATCACCATTGATGAAGAGGCCAAGACGATCACAATCAGTGATAGTGGGATCGGCATGACCCGCGAAGAATTGATCGAGAATCTTGGCACTATCGCCCAATCGGGGGCACGCGCCCTGATGGAACGCCTCGAAGCCGGCCAACGCAGCAATATCATCGGCCAGTTTGGGGTCGGTTTCTATTCGGCCTTTGTGGTCGCCGACGAGGTGACGGTCATTTCACGTTCGTATCACCCGGATGCCGCCGCCGCTGAATGGCGCTCGCAGGGTGGTGATACCTTCACGGTTGCCCCGGCCGCCCACGAACAGCGCGGAACCACCGTTATGCTCAAGCTGAAAGAGGATGCCCACGAGTTTGCAACCTCCTGGAAACTCCGCCAGATCATTAAGCGTCACTCCGATTTTGTCGCCTTCCCGGTATATGTCGGCGACGAACAGGCCAATCAGCAGACGGCACTCTGGCGTCAGCAGCCGCGCAATGTCGAAAAGGAGCAGTACGCTGAATTCTACCGGCAGCTCACCTTCGACTTCGAGCCGCCGCTTCATACCCTGCACCTCTCGACCGACGCACCGGTTGATCTGCATGCGCTGCTATTTGTTCCCGCCAAACGCGAACGTGGCCTGATCGAGCGCCGTACCGAAGGCAAGATCAAGCTCTATTCACGCAAGATCCTGATCCAGGAAGAAGCGAAAGAGATGCTGCCGAACTACTTTCGCTTTGTTGAAGGGGTCGTGGATAGCGAAGATCTGCCGCTGAACGTATCACGCGAGATGGTTCAGAGCAGCCCGGTTATGGCACGCATCAAGAAATCGCTGGCCGGCCGAATGCTACGCGAATTGAGCGACCTGGCCGACAAGGAGCCGGAACGCTACCACGAGTTCTGGCAAGAGTTTGGCCTGTTTCTCAAAGAGGGGGTTGCCACCGATGCTGCCGGTCGCAGCGACCTGCTGCCGCTGCTGCGCTTCCATACCACTGCATCGGAGGATGGGCAGACAAGCCTGGCCGAGTATGTCGAGCGCATGGCGGAAGATCAGCAGGAGATCTACTATGTGCTGGCCGGCGACATCGAGAGCGCCCGACGCAGCCCACATCTCGATGCACTCGCCGCCCGCAACCTCGAAGTGCTGCTGCTGGTCGATGTCATGGATAGCTTCATGCTCAATGGCCTGCGCGAGTTCGATGGGCGCAAGCTACGCAATATCGATGATCCTAACCTGACGCTGCCGGGGGAGGCAGCCGAGCAAGAGCAACTGGTAAGCGATGAACAGTTCGCCCGGCTGGTCAATCGCGTCAAAGAAACGCTCGGCGAACGGATCAGCAGCGTACGTGCCTCGCAGTTACTGCGTCACAGCCCGGTGCGCCTGGTGGCGACCGAAGCCAACGCCAATCACGAGATGGAACGTATCCAGCGCATGCTCGACCGCGACTATCAGGCAGTGGCTCGTATGATTGAATTCAATCGCAGCCATGTGCTCGTCGGCCGGCTGGCATCCCTGATCGATACCCGCCCCGAAGATCCGATCATCCCACTGCTGATCGAACAGCTCTACGAAAGTGCCCTGTTGATCGAAGGGCTGCACCCCAACCCTGCCGCCATGGTAAGCCGCATCCAGGCACTGATGGAAGCGGCGGCGCAGACATCCGCATGATCCGGGCTGTCGGCTCGTAGCGCCACCATTGCATGGCGCTACGAGCCACGGTGCTTCGTGGGCGGCACACGGCGATCAGCTGAAAGGAAGCTTCATGTCACAAGCCGGGCAGCATACCCTGCACGAAATCGAATCGCAGCCCGAGGCCTGGGCCGCCACTCTGGCCGAGCTACGCACCAATAGCCCTGCAGTACGCCAGCTATTTACCGATACCGCACCCGAACAGGTGGCCTTTGTTGGTTGTGGTTCACCCTTCTATCTGGCACAGCATGCCGCTGCCCTGCTCAACGAACTGGGTGGCCCGCCGGCCTACGCCATCCCCGGCGCCGAACTCTGGCTCAGCCCGCACGCTGCCCTGCCGGGCACGCGCCGCACGCTGCTGGTGGCGCTCAGCCGATCGGGCGAAACAAGCGAGACGATCCGGGCGGTGGAGGGTTTCCGCGCCACTGGCCGCGGTGCGGTGCTGACGATCAGCAACTACCCGGATCGGCCGCTCAATGTGCTCGGCGATCTGCACCTGACGCTGGCGGCCGGCCAGGAACAGAGCCTGGCGCAGACCCGTGCCTTCACCACACTGCAACTGGCGGCAACGGTGTGCGCCGCGCTCTGGAGCAGCAACGATGGGCTTATCGATCAGCTCAACCATCTGCCGGATGCCTGCCGACGGTTCCTCGCCAGTGCCGGAGCCACTGCCCGGCAACTTGGCAATGACGCCGCGATTGACCGCTTCTACTTTCTCGGCTCCGGTTCGCGTAACGGCCTGGCCAGCGAACTCTCACTCAAAATGAAAGAGATGTCGCTCAGCCACAGCGAGCCGTTCCATGTGCTCGAGTTCCGCCATGGGCCACGTGCCATGGCGACGAGCGGCGCGCTTGTGATCGGGCTGATCTCGCCGACCAATGCGGCCTTCGAGCATGCCGTGCTGCACGACATGCGCGCCCAAGGGGCCAGCACGCTGTCGATCGGCATGCATGGGTGCGATATTTCGTTTGGAAGCGATCTCGACGACCGGATCTGCGGCCCGCTCTGCTTGCCCTTTGGCCAGTTGCTGGCCCATACCCGAGCCTTACTCAATGGGCAAGATCCGGATCTGCCGAGCAACCTGGCGGCTGTCGTGCGCCTGCCCTGAGAAGTGGGCGGCATCTATTTGCCCGCAGCGTGGAAGTGTCTTATCATGCAGTGGTTCGATTAACTCATGCAAAGGTTCGGCTGTTTCTTGCCGCACCCGTGTGCCCAGGTATACGCTATGTCACGTTTTCTGAAACAACACGAGGCCGAGCTTTCACCAGCTGTGCATACACTGGCCCAAGAACTCAGCGGTGCCGGCCATCGTGTGACCCAGCCGCGGCTCAGTGTGCTGACGGCCGCCAGTGCCCATAACGGCTCGTTTACCGCCGCCGATATCGAGCAGTGGCTTGAATCACGCGAGCAGTCGCCCGGCCCGGCCAGTATTTTCCGCACCCTGAAACTCCTGACCGAAATCGGCATGCTCCAGCGCATCCATGGTGTCGATGAGTGCCATCGTTATACGCTGAGCAGCGGCCATGCCCATCGGGTGGTGTGTGTCTCGTGCGGCAAACTGGCCCAATTCGAAGACTGCGCCCTGAGCGAGCTGGTCGAGCGATTACAACATGCAACCGACTATACGATCACCAGCCATCTGCTTGAGTTCTTCGGCCATTGCCCGGCCTGCCGAGCAGCAGCGAATAGCTAGCCAATACCCTACGGCTGGCGTTGCGGCGGTGTTGCTGCAGGAAGCGCGGCTGCCTGAGGGCTGCGTAGTGCCTGGATGCCCCAGAGCAGCAAGGCCGTTGCGCCGGCTTCGTCGAGGCTGCCGATAAAAGGGATCGCATCCGGAATAAGTTCGAAGACACTGGCGCTCGGGTAGATCAGGTAGATCGCACCACAGATGATTCCGATCACTGCACCAATGCGCCTGGTTCTGCTTGAATGCATGCTCTCCTCCTATAGCCCTCACTGAGACGTGCCGGCTTCGCCGCACGCGCAGCCTATGCCATAATGATTATTCAGCGATGCGACGCCCGGGATACCGCAATAGTTGCACTGGAACAAGACCATGCCGGCTTCTCTGCGGATTGCAATTATCTTAAGCCTGTTTATTGGCTTTATGACGGCATCAACCGTTGCCTTTTTCTATCCACCGCTGCGCATGGTGGTTGGCCCGGTGCTGTGTGCCGACGGAACCCTGGAACAGGATCTGCCGATTTCGAATCGCAGGCTTAACCTCTACTGCCGCAATCCAGTTGCCGGGATCGATCGAGAGATCGACATGACTGGTTATATGCTGGTCGCAACCCCCTTCTATGCCCTGCTGGCACTACTGCCGATCGGGATGCTCACCTATCGCAGCGCCCGTATGCTGGCCCGATTACCCCCGGTAAGTACAACTGCGCTGCAGCCGACTCCACGCGGCCGCACGGCCGAACGCTTGCGCGAACTCGAAGCGCTGCGTACGAGTGGCGTGATCAGCGCCGAAGAGGATCAGCATAA
>CALLZL010000280.1 GCA_937859575.1 uncultured Chloroflexota bacterium | reverse complement strand
CAGGGTCGCTCGACCAGTCGCTCCATGATCCGGGGTAGAGCAACGCGGTGTATCCGGCAAGCTGCAGGGCAAAGATGGTGTGGGTTGCACTGACCCCCGAGCCACAGTAACAGACGATCTGCCGGGCATCGGCGGCACCGAGCGCACGATAGCGTGCCGCCAGATCTTCGGCGCTGCGCATGCGCCCATCTTCCGCCAGGTTCCCCGCATATGGTGCCGATACGGCACCAGGAATATGCCCGGCACGTCGGTCGATCGGCTCAACATAGCCGGCATACCGTTCGGCGGCGCGTGCATCAAGCAGCAGCATTTGTGGATCATGGCGCAATGCCTCAACGTCCGATGCATCGACGATCATACCTGCCTGCGGTTGCGGTATGAAACTGCCCGGTGGTGGAGTGATGACGGCATCGGTCACCGGCAGGCCGGCTGCCAGCCATGCCTGCCAACCACCGTCGAGCAGCGAGCCGTGCTGGTGGCCGTAGTAGCGCAACAACCACCAGGGGCGCGTTGCCGCCATGCCATTTGGAATATCGTAGGCGATCACATGGGTATCGGCGTTGATACCGGCGCGCCGGCAGACCTCGGCGAACTGTTCGGCCGAAGGGAGCGGGTGGCGGCCAGGGCCACTGCCGACCGGTGCAGCCAGATCACCATCGATATTGAGATACACTGCACCGGGAATATGCCCGGCATGATATTCGGCGTGGCCACGTTCCGGTTCGAGCAGATACCAGCGCGTATCGATGATTCGCAGCACCGGGTCGCCGGCATGTTCAGCAAGCCATGTTGCAGTCACAAGCGGTGGGGTCACACAAGCTCCTTCTCTTCGCCGGCGATACGATAGCGCGGTGCGACCGTATCATCGGCATCAATCTGTGCCAGATTATCAACCTTCAGTTCGCCGCGCAGATCCAGATATTCGACATACGCACCGGTCTTTTGCAGGGCGAGTAGTTCATCGTAGCCGCGCACCAGCGGGTAGAGCGCGGCCGTCAGTTCGGCGATTGTGCGTGGCATGCTGCAGGCGGCACGTACCCGTTGGTGGCGCTGGTGTTGCAGTTCGATAATGCGCGATACACACGCGTAAAAATCGGTAATCGGCTCTTCGTGGCCGCCGAGTGCCAGGCGTACCCCCGGCACACCCGCGATCTTTGCCAGGGCATCGAGATAATGCCCCAGGCCGGTCGAAGGGGTAATGCTCTCGGGTGAAAGGAAGAGCGACGTGCGCGGCAAGACATGATCGGCACACAGCAACACATCATCAATCTGCAGGCAGACCTGGCCCGGGCAGTGGCCGGGTGTATGGTAGATACGGAAGATACCATCGAGCAGATCACCATCATCAAGAACAGTCTCAATCGCCACCGAGCGGAAGCGCCCTTTGCTGCCGCCGTGCATCTGCATCAGCGTTGCCCGCCGTTCGGCAGCTACACCGGCCGCCGCCAGGTAAGCATTGAGCGCCCGTGCGGTGATCGTCAACCGCTCTTCGTGTGCCGTCAGCACCCGCCGGTCGAGCGCATGCAGATCTCCCCAGCCGGCGCGCTCGCCCCAGGTGGTCGAAATCGCCGTCACTCCGGCATCCAGCTGTTCGTCACAAACACCGATACCACTACCGGTATCGATCAGAGCAACATAATCATCAACAATAACCAGGTGGGCATAGGCAACCATACCACTGAAGACCTGCAGTGGTATGCGGTAGATTCGGGCACCGCCGGCAGTTTCGTAGCGTGTGATCGGTTCAGCGGTCATGTCTTCCTCCGGCTAGGCCCGGCAACCGCCGGCGTCGCCATGATACCACGAGCCGAACCCTACGACACCGAATCGTGGGGGGCATGGTAGACTGAGCATACTCTTGCTGTCGGTGTTGCAGAACAAGGAGGCGGCATGGCCGAGGTACACACCTATCGAGTGAGCATGTTCGGCGGTACGACCGGGCGTCACGGCGTACGAGCCCAGATCTGGCTTGGCGATGAGCATGGCGATCGGATCGGGACGATCAACTTCTATGATGACGGGCGCGCATTGCCGCCACACGAACCTGCTGCCGTGGTGGCAATGCACATGCCGCTAAGTATGCTGCCGGCCACAATTGATATTCTGCGTAACGAACGGCCGGTGCTGATCCGCAGCACTGCCGATTTCGCTACCCTGACAACCCTTGAAGAACAGGTGGGCGAAGGCCCCGAACCACCACGTGCACCAGCTCCGGCATCGTGACGCCGCCGGCATCGAGCCGATCATGGCATGGCGCCAGGTAGTGTGTCGCTATGCCATGGTCGCAACGATCCAGCCGGCAACCATCAAAGTGCCAAACTGCAAATGCAGCTGTGCCGTCTGGCGTAATACCGGCTGTAGCGCAAGTGGTTCGCTGGTGCTGCCGGCAATCCGCATCAGGCGTAGTGCGAGCGGCAGTGTTGCCAGGCTGATCAGAGTGAACCAGGGCACGATACCAATCACCACCAGCAACAACAGCGCCAGATACGCACCGCCTACCAGCAGATAGTATTCCAGTTGTGCGCCGGAACGCCCCAGGATCGTCGCCAGGGTTCGCTTGCCGCTTGCCCGATCGGTTTCGAGATCGCGCAGATTGTTGGCATGCAGGATCGCCGCCACCAGGAAGCCAACCGGCAGTGATGCGAGCACAATCGGCAAACTGACCGTGCCGGCCTGCACATAGTACGAACCGACTACCATCACCGGCCCCATAAAAATGAAGACGGCTATTTCCCCCAGGCCGTTATACGCCAGTGCAAACGGCCCGGCGGTGTAGAAGAAGCCAACCGCAACACTGATCACCCCGAGCCAGAAGATCAGCGGCCCGCTGACGCTTACCAGGTAAAGCCCGATCGCCGATCCAACGGCAAACGCAACTATCCCGCCGGCAAACACCTGGCGTGGGGTCAACTCGCCACGCAAGATCGCATCACCGGTGCCGATCGCCCCCGGCTGATCGGTACCCTTCTGAAAGTCGTAGTAGTCGTTGATCAGGTTGGTACCGCCCTGAATCGCAATCGATCCGACCAGCGTCAGCACCAGCAGCCACAGGCTGAACTGACCACTGTAGGCGGCAATACATGCCCCCAGCAACACCGGAATGATCGCCGCCGAATAGCTCCAGGGGCGCATGGCGCGCCACCAGGTACGAGCATACTGTTGCATACGCGTCTCCCGTATTCGCACACTCGCCGATTGCCATGGCACCAGCAGATACTCAAGTTCATCGAGCAGCACGGTCGCCAGCCAGCCGATGAGTGCCACCACTACCAGCGCGGCAATCATGCGATCAATCGCATACACTTCATACGATTGCCAGATCAGATGGCCGACACCGGTATTGGCCCCGACGAACTCCACACCAACGATCAGCGTGAGCGCATACCCCATGCCGAGCTTGATGCTGGCCATAATGCCCGGCAGGCTCCCCGGGAGCGCAACCGTCCAGAAGAGTGCGGTGCCGCGTGCGCCGAAGCTGCGCGCCACTTCGAAGAAGCGCGGATCGACCTGCAACACACTGGCAGCCACATTGAGCACCACCATGAAGAAGACGCTGATCGCAATTGTGGCGATTTTGCTCTCTTCACCAATGCCAAGCGAGACGATGATCATCGGGAGCAGGGCAATTTTGGGGATGGGGTAGATTGCGGCGGCAATCGGCCGGAACAGTGCCCGGATCGATGCGCTGATACCCATCAGCAGGCCGAGCACAATTGCCGGTACACCACCCAGGAGAAAACCGAGTGCGACACGTGTCAGGCTGATACCGGCGTCGCGCAGGATCTGCCCGCTGGCCACTAGATTGCTAAGCGTTATGAAGACTTCTGACGGCGGTGGGTAGAAAATTCGATTGAGCCAGCCGATTGCAACTGCCAGTTCCCAGATCAGCAGCAATAGCAGTGGCGAAAGCAGCGAGAGCACCCGATCACGTTGCATCGACACCCTCCGCCAGTTCGGCCTCGCGGCTACGCTCGACCTCGTCGCGCAGCACATCCCAGATCGCGGCGTAGAGTTTGCTAAACCGTGGATCGCCGCGCAGTGCCCCGGCATCGCGGGGCCGTTCGAATGGAACATCGAAGGTGGCCAGCAGCCGCCCCGGCCGTGCCGACATCACATAGATTCGATCGCCAAGTGTCAGAGCCTCGTCGATCCCATGCGTGACGAACAGCACCGTGCGGGCGTTGCCTTCCCACTGGCGCAGCAGCGTCTGCTGCAACAACAGCCGATTCTGTGCATCAAGTGCCGCAAACGGCTCATCCATCAGCAGAATCTCGGGGTCATAGGCAAACGCACGTGCCAACCCGACCCGCTGCTGCATGCCACCCGATAGCTGTGCCGGGTATGCATCGGCGAAGCGTTCGAGCCCAATCTCGCTGATCCAGCGCCGCACGATCGGCTGGCGTTCGGCTGGTGGAACACCACGCATTCGTAAGCCATACCCGACATTCTCGGCAACGGTTTGCCAGGGGAAGATACCACCATTCTGGAAGACCATCCCGACCGTCGGGCGCGCCGGGTCATCAGAGCGCACAACCGCACTGCCGCCGGTTGGCACCTGTAACTTCGCCAGCACGCGCAACAGGGTCGTCTTACCACACCCACTCGGCCCGACAACACACGCCAGCTCGCCATCCGGAATCGTGAGGCTGAATGAGTCGAGCGCCTCGACCGGCCCGTTGCGGGTGGTGAACGAGACACGCAGATCGCGAATTGTGATCTTTCCTTGCATGAATAGCAGCCAAGCTACTGTGCGGGGTGCATGGCAGAAGCCGCACGCCCCGCACACCCTGGATCAACGGTTGAGATCGGCGGCCGCATCGGCGGCAAGTTGTGTATTGACGAATCTGTTCAGATCGAGCGGTTCGGTATATTCGAGCACACCACGCGTCAGGAAGTAACCCTGCATGGCATTGAGATCCTGCATCGGCACCGTACCGTTCGGATCGTAGCGCGGGCGCGGCAGGCGCTTCAGCACCTCGGCCGGCACATTGGTGTACTTCTCGATGATCGCGGCGGTGCCGTCATTCATATACTCGCCCTGCAGATCGCGCGTCGAACGCAGATAGGCGCGCATGAAACGTCGGGCCACATCGGGTTGTTCATCGAGCAGTTTACCCATGTAGACATACGTCGCCGTGAAACCGTCGATGAAATCGTTCGACAGAACCGCTACCAGCCCATTGTCGATATTGATCGTGGCGATCGGCTCGGCAAGCATGGCTGCATCAAGCGCACCATTTTCGAGTGCCGGCGGAACATTTGGGAACGGCATGCCGACCAGCTCGACATCATCGATCGTTAGCCCACCCTGCGCCAGTGCCTGATAGATCCAGTATTCGGTGCCGGCTCCGATCGCATTCACACCAACCTTCTTGCCTTTCAGATCGGCAACGCTGGTGATCTCGCCGGTGCGCTTGGCACTGATCACCAGCGGCGTCACCACCGGCGGTACTTCGTTGTGCAATGGTGCAACGATGGTGAACTTGACACCACGTGCGGCTGCATTGAACAATCCAGCACTCACACCGCCAAGCGCAACATCAAAATTATCGGCAGCCAACTGAACCACTGCCTCATTGCCGCTCTGCAGCGCCGTCAGTTCGATCTCAAGCCCTTCATTGGCGAAATAACCACGCTCAATGCCAACAAATAGCGGCGCATAAATAAGAATCGGAATATACCCGGTACGCAGTTTGACGGTTTCCGGTGCGGTGACTGCCGGTGCACTGGTCGGTGCAGCTGCCGGTGCAGTCGCACCGCCGCACGCAGCCAGCAGGAGCAGCATACTAAGAAACGCGAACACCCCATGTCGGAAAGAAGCCGTACGCATTGTCATGCTCCTGAATATGCGCTACGCCGATATCACACTAATACCTGCGTCAGGGATATTGTAACAAAAGTCACAACTATTGCAATGTGCGATTGGCTCGCCTCTCATGGCGTTCTAGCGCATGCAGATCCGCCAATTGTAAGTAAATGATCATCCGTAGATCTTGTCGGCACGAAACCAAGAATGCTACGATACGGTATGGCATGCCCCATGGTTGGCGGCGCAACAGGAAGCCTCTAATGCGAAGTAATGTACGCTTCAGTATGCAGGCGAAGGTGCTGCTGCTGGTTCTCAGCCTGGCACTACCACCGCTCGTAATTGTCTGCGTACTGGCGCTGACGAGCTTCGACCGTGCGCGTCATAGTGCCGTTCAGGTGAGCGCCAGTGCGCTCCAGGCTCAGGCCGAGGCTGATCTGGCGTTGCGGGCGGCCGACAAAGCACGCCTCTACCACGCCGATCTCGACAAAGTGCGCCAGCAGGTCGAGGCGGTTGCCGCCTATACGGCGGTCTTGATCGCTGCTGGTTCGCCCCCATCCGATGACCGTGGGCGGGTCTGGATCTCGCCATCCGGCCCGGATCCCGCTACCGAACAGCAGTATGCCCAAACGGTTGCTCGGGCGCGGCAACTCACACCGTTGCTTCACGCATTTGTCTCGCAGAATCCACATGTCAGCCTCGGCTATATCGGCTTCGAAGAGGGTGGTGTTGCAGCCTTCGACAAAGACATCATCGATGTGCTGCGTGATATTCAGCCATTCGACGTGCGCGAACGCAGCTGGTATATTGCCGCGCGCACCGCCGGGCGCACCGTCTGGGCCGATACGTATGTCGATGCTAATACCAAACGCCTGACGACGACCTGTGCTACGCCGCTGTATGATGCACAGGGGCGCTTGATCGGTGTTGTCGGGTTTGATCTGCTGCTCGACACGATTCGGCTTGATATTATGCAGAATGGTGCCGCCACTGCCGAGCAGATCTTCCTGATCAATGATCGGGGTGATGTCTTGGTACGTTCGGATATGGACACAGCCACCCGCCGTACCGAGAGCTGGAATTTGCCGTTTGACACTGAAAACCTGCTACAGAGCGATAATGTCGGGCTGCGTGCGGTTGTGGCGCGTATGGTGCAGCGTGGCGAAGGCATCGAACGCGTCGCCTTCGCCGAAGGCGACGCGTATCTGGCATATGCGCCGATCCAGAGTGCGGGCTGGAGTGTCGGGATCGTGGTGCCGGTTGCCGAAGTGGTGGCTCCCGCCGCCGAGGCCGGGGCTACTATCGACCGACGCCAGCAGGATCTGCGCTGGCAACTGATTGGGATTCTGCTGCTTGGGATCGTAGCCGTGCCGCTGCTCGGCAGCTTCTTCTCGCGGCTACTGACCCGGCGTGTTTCGTTGTTATCACGGGGGGTACAGCGCATCGCTGATGGCGACCTGACCCATCGCGTTGCTGATCTTGGCAACGATGAGATCGGTGATCTGGGGCATTCGTTCAATGCGATGGCACGTACGCTCCAGCAGCAGGTCGATGAGCTTGAAACTAATCTGCGCCAGCTGGCCTACATGAATGCAACCTCGAATGAGTTTCGCTCGTTGCGCAGCTTCAGCGATCTGCTCGACGCAATACCGCGGGGTGCCTGCACCTGTTTTGGGTTCGACCGTGTTGTGCTCTATCTGCTCGATGGAACGGCACTGCGCGCGGTCAGTGCCTCATTTGGCGCAGCCCACGAAGCCGAAGCACGGCAGTTCCTGCAGATAGCGGCTGCAACCGAGATCACCATTACCAGCCCGACGGTCGAGGCGGATGTTGTGCGGAGCGGCCAGGCGGTGATTATCACCGACCCCTGGCGGCATCCACGGGTCATCAAGGCCAAACAGGAAGCCTCGCGTTCGGAGGGGTATATTCAGGTACCAATCTACGGCAGCGAAGAGAAGGTCATTGGGCTGCTCTCGGCCGATTTCCTCTATAGCGGGCGCACACCAACCCCGGCCGACGCCGCACAGCTGCTGACATACGCCAGTATGGTCGGCCTGACGCTCGAAAATGCTCGTGTCTATCGCGATCTCGAACGCAGTGTCGCCGAGCGGACTGCCGAGTTACGGGAAGCGCTTGAGCGGGCCCGCGAAGCCGATCGCATGAAGGGGCAGTTCCTGGCAGCGATTTCGCACGAGCTGCGTACCCCGTTAAATGCGATTATCGGCTTCTCGACGGTTCTGCTCGATGAGCTCGATGGCCCGATTGCCCCATTACAACGGGAAGACTTGAAGATCATCAACCGCAATGGGCGCTTTCTGCTGCACCTGATCAACGATCTGCTCGATCTGGCGCGGATCGAGGCCGGGAAACTCGAACTCACCATTCAACCGGTTGATATCAACACCATCATTACCGATGTTGTCGAGACGGTCCAGGGTATTCTGCATAACAAGAAGACGACATTGCGGGTGGCGTTACCGCAGCAGTTACCGCTCGTGCAGGCGGATGCGACCAAAGCGCGTCAGGTCTTGTTGAATCTGCTTGCCAATGCCGTCAAGTTTACCCCGGAAGGTACGATCACAATCAGTGCGCAGGCGGTGGTCATGACCGGTGACGAAGCAATGGATCAGGCGTCGGATGGGGTGATTGTGCGTGGTGGGCGGCGACTACGGCCATTTGTGGCCATAAGTGTACGCGACACCGGGATCGGCATTGCTCCTGAACATCTACCACTGATCTTCGAGGAGTTTCATCAGGCGGATCCCCGCGATCAGCGCAAGCGCGGCACCGGCCTCGGGCTTTCGATCAGCCGCAAACTGATCGAAGCACACGGCGGCCGGATCTGGGTTGAGAGCACACCAGGCCAGGGCAGCCTCTTCACCTTTACGCTCCCATGCCATATCGAAGCGCTTGAGATGCGCGTACCACAGACCATCGACACCCCGCAGACTGCCGCGAGGAATGCATGACTGAACGATCACTGGTGCTTTATATCGAAGATAACCCCGATAACCAGCGGCTGGTGCAGCGCATCCTCGAAGCGCGTGGGTTCACGGTACGGATCGCCGAAGACGGGCCGGCCGGTATCGCACAGGCTCGCACATCAAATCCGGCGCTCATTCTGGTTGATATCAACATTCCCGGGCTCGACGGCTACGAGACGACAACCCGGCTGCGTGGGTTTGAACATCTTCGTAGCACGCCGATTATCGCGCTGACGGCCGACAATCGGGTTGGGGCACGCGAGCGTTCACTCGTCGCCGGATGTGACGGGTATCTGTTGAAGCCGATTGATCCGCGATTGCTGCCGTTACAACTCGAAGAGTTTATGGGTGGTAAGCGCGAAACCGTGCCGCAGGCCATCGAGACGACTGTCTTGCGTGAGTACAATCAGGCGCTTGTCGAGCGGCTTGAGCGTCAGGTGCGTGATCTCAGTGCGGCCAATATCGAACTCCAAGAGGTTGATCGCCTGAAGACAACCTTTCTGGCAACCCTTTCTCACGAGTTGCGCACCCCACTGACATCAATCCTCGGCTACCTGGAACTCTTCGAACGGCGCACACTCGGGCCGCTTAATGATGTCCAGAACCAGTCGATTGCCGTAATCATGCGGAATACACGCCAGCTCTCGCTCATTCTCAATAACCTGCTCTACCTCCAGGAAGTTCGTTCATCGGAGATCCGGCGTACGCCGATCATCATTCACGATACCTTGCGGCAGCTGATTGCCGAAATGCAGTCGGTGGCCCGCACGGCCGAACTGGAGCTGGTTGCGACGATCGCGCCGACCGGTGCATTCAGCGGAGATTCGTTCGGATTAGGGCAGGCGTTTCTGGCACTAATCGACACTGCGATCAAAT
>CALLZL010000279.1 GCA_937859575.1 uncultured Chloroflexota bacterium | reverse complement strand
GCGCAGGCGCTGCTGCGCGCCGCCGAGGCGGCGCGGGCGCGGGCCCGCGCGCAGGCATGGCGGTGACGTTTTCCAGTGTGCCATGCGCGCGGTCATAGGCGGCAGGCGCGATCGTCTCGCTGGCAAAGGGCCGGCCCGGCCCCGGGGCGGGCCCGGCCCGTGGGGGGCGGGGGGGTGCCGCCCCGCGCCTGTGGGAGCCCGCCGGGGACAGCGCGGCGGCCCTGGCCCCGCCACACCGGTGATTCGGCGGGGGTATCATCGGCCGGCAGCAACCCGGCGGCACGCATCCACATCCCACCGGCCAGCAGCAACATGCCGGCCGCCAGTATCCCCCACATACCGGCCAACGTCAGGATACCATTCGAGCGACGTGGTGGGCGCAGCCGCAACCACAGCGGCAGTTCGCACGCCCGGCAGACACGATCAGCGCGGGTGCGATCGGCGCCGCAGCGCGGGCAGGCCTCGCGTGGATGCAGCAGCCAGGCATAGGCACGACCGTGCTCGTCCGTCACATGCACCCCCGGTCAGTTGCTTACGATATGGTGCGTTCCCATACCACGCGCCCTTCGAGCAGGGTCATTTCGGCACCAACGGTATGCAGCAGCGAAGGATCGAGTTTGAATGGATCCGCTGATAGTACCGCCAGATCGGCAAGGTAGCCGGGGGCGATGCGCCCCTGCTCGTGTGTTGCGCCGGCGGCATGGGCTGCCCCGGCCGTAAAGCCGTGGATCGCTTCGGCGACACTCAGCCGCTGCTCGGGGTACCAGCCGCCTGCCGGTGCGCCGTTGGTACGCTGGCGGGTGACGGCGGCCTGGTTGCTGAGCCAGGGGGTGAGCGGTTCGACCGGGGCGTCGGAGCCAAATGCCAGCACTGCCCCCTGTTGCAGCAGGGAACGGAACGCATAGGCACCCACGCAACGATCGCCCCAGAGCAGAGTCGCGACTTCGTGATCCTGGGTGCAGTGGATCGGTTGCATTGAGGCCACAATGCCAAGCTGCCCAAAGCGAGGGATATCGCTGGGATGCAGGATCTGGCAATGCTCGATCCGATTGGGGATCGGTGCGGCAGTAGTTCCGTCAGGCAATCGGCCAAGGGCTGCTTCGATTGCATTCAGTACCTTGCGGTTGGCGGCATCACCGATCGCATGCACCATCACCGAGAGTCCACCGGCGATCGAGCGTTCGATCATGTCGTTCATCTCTTCGACATCGGTGACCGGCATACCCAGGTGCCGCCGCCCTTCGTAGTGCGAGAGCATCTCGGCGGTTTCTGAACCGAGGGTACCGTCGGCAAACAGCTTCAGCCCGCCGATGCGGATCCAGCGATCGCCGAGGCCGCTGCGAACCCCCATGGCCAGTGCGGCATCGAGCCCATCAATGCCGATATACATAAGGCAGCGTTGCAGCAACTGGCCGCGTTCCCGTAGCTTCTGCACGGCAGTGAGCGAAAGTGCTCCATCGCCGGGGCGCATACCGGTTGGTACATGCATGCCGACCATGCCGTAGGAATGAGCTTCGATGAATGCATCGCGAATCGCATCGAGCCGCTCTTCTTCGGTGGCTTCGGGGATATGACGCCGCCCCAGGTCGATGGCATGCTCGTGGAGAATGCCGATCGCCTTGCCCTTTTCGCGCCGGATCGAACCACCCGCCGGATCAGGGGTGGTATCGTCAATACCGGCGATCGCGAGTGCCCGCGAGCTGGCCCAGGCGGTGTGGCCATCCTTGCGCGACAACAGCACCGGCCGGTTGCCGACGATCGCATCAAGCTCGGCAGCGGTCGGCCAGCGCCCACCCCAGCGCGAATGATCCCAGCCGCCACCCTGGAGCCAGGCCCCTTCTGGCAGCTTTGCCGCGTGTTCGGCGATCTGCGTCAGTATCACGTCGAATGATTCAATATCATCAAGCCGCAGGCTACGCCGCCCGAGTGCATGCCACACCAGGTGTACATGCGCATCGGTGAGAGCCGGGATGACCGCCCGACCCCGTAGATTGATGCCTTCGGCCGGGCCGCTTACGGCTGCACGCACCTTACCTTCGTTACCCACTGCGACCACCCGGCCATCGCGAATCGCCACGGCCTGTACCTGTGGCTGATCCGGGTTCAGGGTATAGATAGGCCCGTTGTACAGAATCAGAGCTGGCATGGCTCGCCCCAGATCTAACTAGAATACGATAACGCTGTGGGGGTGATCATAGCATGGATCGATGGTGCAGTGAAACAGCCGGTCGCTGATGTCAGGGTGATGGTTCGGTGCCCTGATGTGCGCTGCTGCCGGCAGCCAGGAAACGTGTCGCAAGTGATGCGAGCTGCTTGACCGGGCCGGTACGCACCAGCGTCGGCGGCAGCGAGTCGAGGAAGGTCTGCCCATAGCGCTTCGAAATGAGGCGTCGGTCGAGTACGGCGATCACGCCACGATCACTGCGTGAACGAACCAGCCGGCCAAATCCCTGTTTGAAGCGCAGGATCGACTGCGGTACTGAATATTCACTAAACGAATCGGCAAACCCTTCCGAACGTGCTGCGACGATCGGATCGGTCGGAACACTGAATGGCAGCTTGGCGATTACCAGCACCGAGAGTGCATCACCAACGACATCAACCCCTTCCCAGAAGCTGTTGGTGCCGAGCAGCACCGTCTGCGGAAACTCCTTGAAGCGTTCGAGAACCGAACGGCGTGAGCCGTCGATTCCCTGCCCCAGCACGGTGATGCCGGCGGCTTCGAGCGGTTCCTGGATGGCGCTGTAGGTCTGCCGCAGCGCACTGTTTGCAGTAAAGAGCACCAGCGTACGCCCACCGACCGCCTGCACGAGTTCGATGAGTGCCGTTTCGAGTGCCCGCTGGTAGCCGGGATGGTTCGGTTCCGGCATGTCGCTCGGGATGTACACCAGTGCCTGGGTTTCGTAGTCGAATGGTGAATCGAGCATAACCAGATCCGGTTCCGGCACGCCGAGGCGATCACGCACATACGAGAATCGACCATCGACAGTCAAGGTTGCCGAAGTCAGCACGACGGTCGATTTCTGGGTGAAGAGGTTTGCTTCGAGCAATGGTGCCACCGAGAGCGGCGCGGCCGCCAGCACGAGTGTATCACGCATCCGGTCGTGGGTCATCCAGGTGATCTTCTGCTCTTCACCATTGATGACATGCCCGATATTGATGCGTACCTCGCCGGCAAAACGTTTCAGGCCGGCCACCCGCAAGACGAGTGCTTCGTATTCAAGGAGTTCGGCATCGTGCATGTCGTTCAGCAATGTATCGAGCTTGCCGAGCGCCTCGGCGACGGCACCCAACTGAAGCGAGAGGTTCTCCCAGGCGCGTTCGACACTGGCCCATACCGGTTTGCGCCGGATCGCATCGGTGATCCGCAGGCGTGAGTCATAGGCGGTCAGTTCGGCCTCGTTCGCCACAAATGCCGTCAGCTGATTGAAGCAATCGTAGACACTCGCACGGGCGCGTGGGATGATCGGCCGCATGCCGTCGGCAATCGCCGTCATGCGTTCGATGGCCGCCGCCTCGATGCTCGCCTCGCGGAAGTGCGCCGGTAGTTCGGCCAGCAGGCCGCCGACGATCTGTGCGCCACCCTCGACATACAGATCATCGAGGAAGCCGATCAGCTTCTCACGGTCGATCGCGAAGCCGAACTGGTCGGTCGCGACATCTTCGAGGTTGTGTGCTTCATCGATCACCAGATGATCATAGGGTGGAATGACATCACTCTCGACGATCAGGTCGGCGAGCATCAAGGCATGGTTAACGACAACAAGGTGGGCGGCTTCGGCCTGTTTGCGGGCGCGGAAGAAGAAACAATCGTTATACTCGGCGCAGCGCGGGCCAGTACACATGTCGAAGGCGGCGCTCACGCGCCCCCATGCGGTTGTCTCGCGGTCGAGCAGCATCAGTTCTGCCCGATCGCCACTGCTGGTGGTCGGCAACCAGAGCTGGGTCTTCAACAGCATGCGGGTTTCGTCGCCGTCGAGGCGTGTATCACGGCGCAGCTGTTTGTAGCGGTGCAGGCAGAGGTAGTTGCCGCGCCCTTTGAGGAGTGCAGCACGAAACGGTGTATCGCTCAGTTCCTGCAGGGTTGGAATATCCTTGAAGAAGAGCTGATCCTGCAGGTTGATCGTATTGGTCGAGATCACGACCCGCTCGCCACGCCGTGCGGCATGGAGTGCGGCCGGCACCAGGTATGCCATGCCCTTGCCGGTGCCGGTACCGGCCTCGACCATCAGTGCACCGCCGCTGTTGAGCGCCTCGGCAAGCGCCAGCGACATCTCGAGGTGCTGCGGGCGCTCTTCATAACCGGGGAAGGCGGCACCCATGATCCCGTCGGCGGCAAAAAAGCGCTGTACCTGCTCGGGGGCGATCGGGCGCGTATCGCCGGTCGGCTTCAGAGGGATGAGCGGCGGTTCCTGTTCGGCCGGCGTTGTGCTTGCCACGGCATGCCCGCCAACGAACACCTCGCGGGCTTTGGCTCGTTCGGCGTCGGCAAAGAGTTCGCGCAGCGGCCATTCGATACGCTGGGTCAGGCGGGCGATCTCGCTCAGTTCCTGCATGCTGAGCCCCTCGATACGCGCCAGCAGATGCAGAAACACCTGGCGTGCCGCGTCGGCATCACTCAGCGCCCGATGTGCATCGTCGTGGCTCAGGCCAAGTTGCGCCGTCAGCGCACTCAGGCGATATGCCGGTGATTTGGGCATGAGGAGCGTGGCGAGCTCGAAGGTATCGAACGACGGCTGCGGCAGACGCATCCCCTGAGCCTGCAGCATCCGCAGATCAAAGCCGACCGAGTGGCCGATGATCGGGTGGTTCTTGAGAAAGGCGGCAAACTCGGGCGCCACCTGCGCAAAACGCGGCGCATCGCTGAGCATTTCGGTGCTGATCCCGGTGAGCCGGCTGACCTTGAGCGGCAATGAGTGGCGCGGCCGCACGAGTTGGGCAAATGTGTCGATCACTTCGTCGCGGTTGAACTTGACGGCGGCGATCTCGATGATCTCATCTTTGCCCGGCTCAAGCCCGGTCGTTTCGACATCAACTGCCACGAAGATCCGATCCATGCCCTGCCTCTCGTCGTACTACCTGACCATATCGGCGCATTATACCTGTATCAGTGCGATCACGACAATCTACTGCAGGCATCCCCCAGGGTTTGTGCGTGATATGTTCACAGTAGCGCGCCTCGCTGCGAGCCCTGCACTACGCCGCGGCTTCTCACAACATGCTAATATTTGTACCGGTGTTCACAGCGTATCATGCTAACGATACGATTCATGTAATTCGAAGGACACGATCGATCGTGCGACGATACACCACCCTATTCTTGATGGCGCTGATCATCGGCGGCCTGCTGCCGATACCGGCGCAGGCGCAGCCGAAACCACTTGAGCCGGATGCGCCGGTGCCGCCCGGCAGTGGCCGGCTGTTGTTTGTGGCGTCGCGTGGTACGGCAAATGCTATCGACATCTTCAGCAGCGATCTGGCCGGTGAGCAGGTCGTGAACCTGACCAACCATGCCGGGCCGGATCGCTCCCCTTCGTGGAGCCCCGATGGCCGTGAGATCGTCTTTGCCAGCCGGCGCGAGGCAAACTGGGATCTGTATCTGATGAATGCCGACGGCAGCGATCTGCGACGGCTGACGAACCACCCGGCGTATGATGGCGAGCCGGCCTGGAGCCCTGACGGCCGCCGGATCGCATTTACCAGTAACCGTGATGGTTCACTTGACCTGTACCTGCTGACCATCGCCGACGGCTCGATCATGCGCCTGACGAGTGATTCGGCCGTGAATGCCCAGCCGGCCTGGAGCCCTGACGGTACGTCGATTGTGTTCATGTCGTGGCGCGATGAGAACCAGGAGATCTATCGGTTGCGGCTTGACTCGTGGTTGGGCCAGGCACCGGGGATGCCCGAGAACCTGAGTAGCCACCCCGCCCCTGATCATAGCCCGGCCTGGAGCCCCGACGGCACAAAGATCGCGTTTATTTCGGATCGAGATGGGATCGGTAATCTGCATGTGCTGGATCTGAACCCCGGCCTGATCCAACAGGCCGGGCCGCTCAATCGTGGCCTCGCGGATCCAGCCTGGACACCCTCCGGAAGCCTGGTGGCGGTAGGCCCATGGTCGACATCAGGCCGCGGGTTTGCCTCGCGCTATGGTGTATTGGTGACATCACCCGGAAGCAGTGCCGGCGTCTTTATTGCTGCAAGTGCGCATGGCTATGCCGAGCCGGCCTGGCATGCAAACGCCCGTACCCCGGCCGCCGCCCCGGCGGCTCAGGTCGCTGGGCGTCTGCCGCCGATCCCCGCACCAGCACCGGATCTGGCGCAGATCACCCCCGGCTTTGCCGCGCTTGGCGATGTGCGTTCGGGTGGCCAGCCGCGTCTTGCGGCGGCGGTGGCACCTTCATTTGCCGCACTGCGGCAGGCGGTGATCACCGAGAGCGGGCACGACTTTCTGGCACGGCTGAGTGAAGCGTCGCGAGCGGTCGAATTCTACAGTGGTACTTCGTCGTACACGAGCTGGCATAAGGCCGGGCGTGCCTTCGATACGCTGTTTGATTACCAGCAGGGCGGCCGCCAGGTGTTGTATATCAGCCCGGAGTGGCGCGCCGGCCGGCTCTTCTGGCGGCTGTATTTGCGTGCGGCACGCCAGGATGGCACGCAGGGCGCACCAATTGCGGCAGCGGTGTTTGATACAGCAAGCCGCCGACTGTTGCCGCCGCCGGCCGGGTTTTTTGTTGATTTCACCGCCCTGGCCGCTGAATATGGCTGGGGGCGGATTGCGGCCCAGGAACGTGAAACCTTCGATTGGCGCAGCGAGCCGTTGGCGCTCGAATATTGGCACTTCGAACGGCGCGATGGCCTGACATGGTACGAAGCCATGCGCCAGGTATACGACGAACAGACTCTGGCACGTGTGTTTAGCGAAGAGCGTATGCTGGCGGCCGGGGTGCGGCCAGAAAATCTGCCGCGCTATGGTTTGCCCTGGTTGCCGCAGGCCCCAGCACCGGCACCGGTGCTGGTTATCGATCCGCTGAATGCCGGCCGCCCCTGGTAGCTACTCGCCACGCGCCAGCGTGGTGCCCTCGAGGTGTGCTGCATCGTTGAGGCGTACCAACCGCCAGCCACTGCTGCCGTGGCGCAGCTCGGTTAACGAGCCGTTATCGATCCACATGCGGCCGAAATATCCGAGATCCAGCCCGATGACGTGGCACAACAGGGCGCGGATCGTTCCACCATGCGACACAGCAAGCACCGTGTCGTGTGCGGCATGCTGCGCGGTGATCTGTTGCATGGCTCGCATGGCCCGCTGCTGTAACTGGGCATACGATTCACCGCCGATACGAACCGTGCGGGCCGGGTCGCGTTCGAATTCACGCATGTGATCGGGGAAGCGCCGGTAGAGTTGCTCGGGGGTCAGCCCTTCCCACTGCCCTACATCGATCTCGCGTAGATCCGGCATGGCAATTGGCGTCAGCCCCAATGCTTCGCCGATCAGCATCGCCGTTTCGGTTGCACGCAGTATGTCGCTGCTATAGAGTGCTGCCGGTTGGTAGAAACGCTGCAAGCGCTCGGCAACGATGCGTGCCTGCTCGCGCCCCTGTTCGTTGAGCGGTATCGCTGCATGCCCCTGATAGCGTAAGGTCGCATTCCAATCGGTTTCCCCATGACGAATCAGTAATAGTCGCATATGCTCCCCGCGTCGGCACCGACGCCTTGTTCCTTCCCTCTGTGTATCTACCGCCGCAGAGTATAGCATAGCATTATGCGTGCATGCCGCCGTACGGGTGGATTCATGCTCGTGCGCTCGGCGATCGGCACGCAGGCCGCTGTGCGTGCGGTACGAGCCTACGGCGGCGGGCTTCGCTGCTCAGGATGCCGCAGCATGGCGTCGATGAGGTCATCCTCTCACAAATAAGCAGAAGATGAGAAACTTGTTACGCCATAAAAGCATGATTTGTGGTATTGTTACCACACGCAATAGTATAGTATCGAACCAGGCGATGCAACATATCGGGAGACGGAAAGTGCGCATATTGCATGCACCGTTGCCTGGTGTGCAGGGATTGTTGTGCCGCGTCCATATGGCGTTGGCATCCTGTCGCGCAGGTGTGTTGGTCGCCACAAGTACAGCGAAGGTGTGCACAATGCATGTGTCACGAGTTCTACAGCGCATGCTCGGGCTGTTGAGCATCATCCTGCTCATCATCACCAGCCTTGCGCCATTGGCCGGCCCGACCTATGCCGTCGGCAACGCCAATCCGGTTGTCACAATCAGTTCGCCGCCGACGGTCTTCATTGGCGAGCCGCTAGCGCTGACGGTCTCTTTCGATAATGTGTCGAACGATGATACCGATGTTGGCTTCGGGCCATATGTGGATCTCTTCTTGCCGGCTGCCGGCGCCGATGGTGCCGGGGCGGCGATCGACGATGGTGTGACTTTCATCGATGCCTCGTATCTCGGAACACCGGTGGCGGTGATTGGTGTGCCGTTCATTTGTACGACCGGTTCGTTCATACATCCGCTGACGGAGTTGCCGGCCAGTTGCCCGATCGACTCGCAGGTTGTTGTCTTGCAGCTGCCGTTTGGAAGCTTCACCCCCGGCCAGCCGGCCGCCGCGATTACCGTCAATGCCCAGATGAGCGACCTGGCCGATCTTGGGGTGCCGCTGACGATCCAGGCTCGCGGTGGTTTTCTGTATGGCAATGATCCGCTCGACAACCCGACAACCGATCCGCCGGTGGTCGGGCCGACCGGTTCGGATAGTGTGACTCCGGTGCTGCTGACGATCCGTAAGGAGTATGTCGGCCCGGAGGATGAAACTGCGAGCGGGCCCAACTTCCCACGCCGCTACCGCATTATCGTCGATATTGCCGATGGTCAGACGATCACCGACTTTGATATTGTCGATACCCTTGCGCCCACGATCGCCTTCCTGCAGGTCGTCTCGACCTCGCCCGGTGGGGCAACCATCCAGACGACACCAGCTGTCGATGTTCCGGCAGCGGCCCCTAATAACGAACTGGTAGTGCGTTTTGCCTCGATTACCGGCAGCCTGGGCGATACCGATGCGGTGATCGAATTTGAATTCTATGCAACGCATCTTGCCGCCAATGGCACCAATGTGCTTAACCCGCAGACCGGCGATGATGTGATTGCCGACAATAACGCGCGTGGTGTCGGCGACTGGGCACCAATCGATCCACGCGATCCGGGTGCCGCACGTAATGCCGTCGCTGATCCGGTCGGCCCCGAACATCAGCTTGAAATTCAGTCGATTGCCGTCCAGAAGGGTGTGCAGCTGTTAGTTGATCTCGGTGGTGCCGGCTATACCCCGCAAGACACCGTTCAGTATACAATCGACTTTCAGATCTCCGATTTCTTTGCCTTCGATCAGGTCGTCATTACCGATGTGATCTCCGATGGCCAGCGGTTTGATGCCGGCTTCGTGCCAACGCTCCAGGTCAATGGCCATTCGTATGTGCTGGCAGCCGCGCCATTCGCCGCCGCTAACTATACGGTCTTCCTGAATGCCGATAATAACCCGGCAACCCCCGCAACCGACGGCTCGACGACCATGACGTTCCGGGTGTCGAATGAATTGATCACCCGCGGTCAGGATGGCCGGCTGGTTGGCGGTTGTGTGCCGCCGGCCGGTACCGGCGCGGCACCACCCTA
>CALLZL010000278.1 GCA_937859575.1 uncultured Chloroflexota bacterium | reverse complement strand
GCACCACGCAGCAAGTTGTCGATATTGATGCCACCAATCACGCGATCGCCATCCCACAACCCGGCAACCGCGATCCAGCCTCTGCCGACTTGCTGGGTGCGGTCGTCGTAGAGCGGGCTATTTTCGTAGAGCCGGAACGGCTGCGCATGGTGCAGGATACCGTCACGTTTGATCCAGCTGGTGATCGGCAGGATGATGTGTCGCTCATCGCGAATGACACCATGCTCGTCGGTGCCGTAGGTGCCACGCATGTGCAGCCCATCGGCGAGAAAGAGCCAGATCCCGGCACGATCAAAGCCGAAGCGTTCGAGCGCGGCTTCGATAGCCAGCCGGCAGAGATCCTCAACATCTTCGGCCTGCTGGAGCAATGGCTCAAGCTGATGCAGCGCCTTGAGCTGTTCCTGAAAGATCTTCCCGGTGGCAACCAGCTCGCGCAGTTCGGTATTTTCGGCACGTAACGCGGCGATCTGCCCTTGTGGCTCTATCCTGTCACGATCGGAGGTGTCCGGCTCTGTTGGCGGTTCATCACTATTGGGTTCCATAGTGGTGTCAGGCATGATAATGCTTGCTGTACGCCGATCTACATTCGTATGATTCTGGTTAAGTACATTCAAATTATACACGCTTGTCGTGGTTTGTGTCGAACTTGTATGCGCGCCCTTGTTCGGCTTTGATACGCTGATGAAGCCCTTGCAGTGCGATGAATGATGGGCGTGGGCTCCAATCCGGATTGAGGATACTGAACGAAGCTTGCTCGTGTTCGGGGTTGCCCTGCGCGCCCCACAGTACCGCAAAATTGAGATTCCAGAGGAACATCGCCCCGACCCACGGCCGGCCCTGTTGGTCACGATACTGTTGGTAGACACGCGTCACTGCCCGGCTGATGTAATCGGCCTGGGTTTCGAGCGAGAGCAGATTGCCGAATTCGTACCCCGGCGTGTTGTTGACCGTAGCCCAGCCGTATTCGGTGAGCCAGATCTGCCGATCGCCAAGCCCATATTCAACCATCAGTGCCCGGGTGTTTTCGACATGGCGGAAGTAGTGGGTCGGGTGATCATTCCAGCCGGGCCGATCACCCGGCACCTCGGGGTAGAGCCAGTCGGGATCGTTGGCGGCGGCACCGGGATGCACGGCCTGGACATCAAAATAATCGCGGATCATGCCGTTGCGATAGCTGTACATCAGTTTCAGGTATTCCTGATCGGCCAGGGCGATCGTTTCATTATTGACACCCGTCGATGACGGTGCAGCGGCAACAACGATCAGGTTGGGGTTGAGCGACTTGATCCGCCGGTAGCATTCAGCCAGGATCTCGACATACTGACCAGCATCATCAGGGCGGACGCGCCCGCCGTTTTCGTACGCCAGGTTCGGTTCGTTCCAGATCTCGTAGGCGGCAATACGATCGCCGAATCGATCAATCAGCGCGGCAACCAGATTGCCGAGCGCCTGCGGATCGCGTGGTTTGCCGCTGTTGGTTCCGTAGAAGTCGGGCGAACGGACGATATTGACCAGCAGTTTGACGCCACTGGCGGCGGCACTGGCAACCACATTGTCGATCTCGCCCCATTTGTAGCTCCCAGGCGCATCTTCGATGTCGCGCCAATGGATCTGCTGGCGGAACCAGTCGAATCCGGCGATCTGAGCCAGCTGCAAGACGCGTGAACGATCGGTGTAGTAGAGATGGCCAACGACACCGAATTCGAGTTGCGGTAGGCGTATCGGTGCTAACCCTTGCGGCGGTTGCCCGGCGGTCGCGGTTGGTGCGGTTGATGGCTCGGGTGTGGTAGCCGGAATGCTGGTCGGTGCATCGATGCCTGCTGGTGTCGGTGTCGTGCCGGGTGCCTGCGCAATCGTGCCGCACGCCGCCAGTATGGCGGGGAACGCCGCCAGCATGCGCAATGCCCCCCGGCCGCCTGAGTCGGGGGGACTTTTTACGTTGTCAGCTCCTGGGCGTTGTTGCAAGACGATACTAGCGGCGACCAAACCGGCGTAGCAGGCGCATCACACGCCCCTGCTCGACGGCTCGCAGAGTGCTGGTCGCGGCGTCGGCCTGTGCAGCAAGCCACGCGGCTCGCTGTTCGAGGTCGGCAATCCGCGCATCACGTTGGGCAATGGCGGCCTGAAGAGCGGCGATTTCGTCGAGTTGTGCACGTGTCGCCTTCGCCAGGGTATGCGGCGGCCCATCGGCGTCGAAGCCGAGTAGGGCCTGAAGCCAGTGTGCCAGATCGGGCCAACCGGGCTGATCAGCCGTTTCGGCGGCAGTGATGGTTGGTGTCAGAGCCGCTTCGGCGGCAGCAAGCCACGCGGTACCGGCCGGCCGCGCCGCCAGCACCAGGTAGCGATACGCCGGTTCGCGGCGATCACCATCGGCCAGGAAACGGGTAAAGTAGGTATCGAGCGCCTCGTGCAATACCAGATCATCGCTGCGGCTCAACAGATAGTGTTTGGCGAGCATCATTGCTAACCAGGCATGGAGGTAACCTGCCGGATAGCTGCGGCTGGTGGCATCGAGTTCGGCTAGCTGGGCGGC
>CALLZL010000277.1 GCA_937859575.1 uncultured Chloroflexota bacterium | reverse complement strand
CGACCACCGAGATCTACACTCTTTCCCTACACGACGCTCTTCCGATCTCGGTGGCGATTCGGTATCGGTCGTATTACCCCAGACCTGAACGCGCACTCCGTCACGCTCACCCTGCCAGAGCAGGGTCGTGCAGGCGCGGCGCAGCAGGTTCTTCCAGATCTGGGTGTGGGCGAAGATCTGCTCATCAGTCGAGAATTGGGTGAAGACGGCGCGCGCCGCAACCAGGCTGAGTTTCTGTTTGGCGCGGCTGAGCGCGACATTCAGTCGGCGCGGATCGAGCAGGAACTCGCCGGCACTCCGCAGGTAGTCGGGGTCGCTCTCGGTCGCGCTGACGAGAATGGCGGTGCGCTCGCCGCCCTGGAAGCGCTCGACCGTGTCGACCGCCGACTCGTCCAGGTCGCTGTCGAGCAGCGCCAGCATGGCGGGCAGCGCCTCTTTGAGCGCGGCACGCTGCGCGCGGTGCGGCACGACCACCCCGAGCCCGCTGGTGGCGTCGAGCCCATGCTGCTCGGCCAGCGCGCGCAGGATCGGGCTGATCAGTTCCAGTTCGTACTGATTGAGCGCCTGGCTGCCGGCCTCCTCGTGAACCACGACTATCAGCGGGTGTTCGGGCGCGAGCACGCCAGCGAGGAAGTCGTCAGCGTAGGCCACGGCGGCGAGTGTGTCGCTGCGCCGCGAGTGGTAGGCGATCCCATCGCGGATGTAGATCTCGTCACGCAGGAAGCGGGCGATGTCGCGGTGGAGCCGGAAACTCTCGGCGAAACGCACCATCGGCGGGGGTGGCTGGCGTTCGATCAGGCTCTCGAACAGCGATGCATAGGCGCGATGCTCCTGGAACGTCCGCCGGCGCTCGCCCGGCCAGCCATGCTGTACGATCGGCGGCATCTGGCGGTGGTCGCCGACGATGATCAACTGGCCGTCGGGGCGCAGCGGCAATGCCGCCATGCACGCCTCGGGCAGGTTCATCTGCGAGGCCTCATCGAGCACGAGGCAGTCGCACCAGGGCGCACTATGGTACTGCGTGCCACTGCCCTTACTGGCGCGCGAGGTCGCGAAGGGGGTGATCGCCGCAATCGTATATCTGTGGCTGCTGAGGACGCCCTGCACATCGTCGTCGCGCGTGAGTGCACTCCAGCGCGCATCGGGCGACGGGTCGGCGCGCGGATGCACCCGGTAGAGCGGCGTGTCGAGGATGCGGGGATCGAAGTAGGCGGCGAAGAGCGCGGGCGCGCGGGTGCGCAACCCGGCCAGTAACTCCTGGACCTGGGCGATCTTGTCGAGTAGCACATCGGTGGCGGCGTGGGTTTTACAGGTGAGCAGGGCGCGGAAGGGTTCCCCGGCGGCGAGCGCGCCCTGAAGCCGTGCCAGCAGCGCAAACGCAGTACTGTAGCTCTTGCCGGTGCCAGGCGGCCCCTGCACCAATAGGGTGGGCGTGTCGCCCTGTTCGGCGATATAGGCGCGCTGGTTCTCGTCAAATGGGTGCAGCACCTCGGCGGTATGCAGCGCGTCGAGGCCCTCTGCGAAGCGCTGCTGGGCGACGCGGGCGGCCTCAGGCCAGGCCACACGCTCATTGGCCGGATCGACAAGGCGCGTCAGCAGGGCATTCGTCGCGCCGGCGCGCAACTCTTCAACAATCTGCATGCAGCGCTGGCCGTAGATGTCGCTCGGGTCGGCCTCGAGGGTATACTGCTCGCCAGCAAACGGCTCTGCCGGGCGCGAGCCGAATGTGTAGCGCTTATCGCCGCCACCCATCGGCTGGATAGGAACCATCTCGATGATGCCGGTCGCGGCGTCGATCGCGACGATCTGCATGCGCGATTGGTAGAGTAGTTGTTTTGCAGTCGGGGTGAAGCGCTGCTGCTGCTCAGGCGGCAGGCGTTCATCAACGGTCCATCGCGGCGCGAGGATCGGACGGTCGCCGGCTGAAAAGGTCGTCAGACGCAGCGCAGTCGCGAGGTCACAATCCACCTCGGCAAGATCGATCCGCAGCCGGTAGGGCGCCGGCAGCGGGAGAGGATCGCTGGCAGCTTTTTGTGCTGAGGTTCGGCGAAACTGCTTGCCCGTATTGAGTGCCGCATGTGCCGCGCGATATGTGTCGTACAGTGCGGCGCGCCGAACGTTCTCCGCAAGGACAGCGAGCAGTTCGGGATCTTGATCAGCTTCTTCGAAGCGCACGATCAGGCTGATTCCCGCCAGCACGCGTCGCTCAGGCGGCGCGAGATGCGCCTGCTTCCAGGCCGACAATGCGGTATGACGCTCGAGGGTCAGGAACTCGTGCAGCGCATCGGCGAGGGTGCGCGCCTTCTGGGCGAAGGTGTCGAGATCCGGCAGATCAAAGGCGCTCTTCTCCGTCTGCCGGTTGCCGGAGAATTCGCGCGCCAGGTGCTCAATCGCCTCCATGCGCCGCGCCGCGAAACCACGCATGAGTTCGGGCGTCGCCGCACGGTAGGAGTTGAATGGGTCAAGGCCGCGCGCTGGCTTCTCCGTGAACTGATTCCACGCGGCATAGGCATACTCAAGCGGAATCTGGCTATTGAAGCGGGCACGGCTGGTGTACCACGCCCCCTCCTCGCCGCCACCCGGGTCGAGCCGGCCGACATCATCGAACATCCGTACACGGAAGACCTGGCGGTACTCGCCCCAGTCGAAGCCGCGACCGCGCGCCAGCGCCTGCAGCGACGGGCAGACCAGCGGGTCGTTTTTGAGCTCCCGCCGCTCGTGTTCCAGGATCGTCGCGACCGGCGAGTCGAACCCGGCAATCTGGGTGATGAAATCGTACAACGGGGTGGCGCCGACAACCATACCGAAATGGCGCGCCAGCGCGTCGAGCAGGAGTTGCTGAGCGAAGGCATTGAAGAAGATCAGATGGATCGGCGCGCGCCGCTGCTCCTCCGCGTCGGGGGCGGCCAACTCCACAACAGCCTGGAGTACGTTGCCAACCCAGCCAATCAATAGATCGCGCCGGCGCTTGGGCGTACGGGGCTGCGGGGCGGCAAGATAAACACTGATCGGGCGGCACAGGGGGGGCTCTTCGCCCCCCTCAGATGCCACAACCAGCGCGCTCAGCAGGTAGAGCCGGTCGTGCAGGTAGTCGTGCTGCACATCGAGGTAGATCCGCACCAGGTTTGGGTGAATGGTCGCATCACTGGCCGGCAGCGTGCCATACCCTTTGCTCGGAATATACTTCAGCGCACGCAGGTCGTCACCCTTCCAGTTGCGGAAGCGCCGGGCACGATGGACAAGCTCATCGAGGCGTGGGCCAAGTGCGCGATGGGCGCTGAGCGACCGCACCAGTTGCTCCTGCCCCGGCGCCGGCACCAGGTCGGTCGACTGTTCATCGCGGAAGATTTTGAGCCCTGCCAGCGCCGTGGTGGTGGTGACGCCGCCGACGCGCAGTGCATTCTTCTCGGTGTCGGCCAGGTATGGGATCAGCGAGAGATCGTCCATCTCGGCGGCCCACTTCATGCAGAACTCATTGTAGAGGCAGCCATCACACTTGTAGGTTAGATGAAAGCCGATCGACTCGAATGGCGCGTTCGCCACCTCGGCCGCCAGCGAATCCGGATCGGTGACCAGAGTTCGCACCTCGGCGCGATACGCCTCGGGATCGTCGACCAGCTCCAGGTAGGCGTCTTCGACCCCGAGGACGGCCTGGGCAGCGTCGCGCTGCGCCGCGAGCTGCGCCTGCTCCGCCGGGCCAGGTGCGGGCGCATCGGCCGATGGGCCACGGTAGAGGATGGCGGTGGCGATACACTCAGAGGCGATCCCGCCGGCAGCGAACAGCGTCTCGAGCATGGCGTGGTAGAAGGCGACCTGCAGGCGATGCTCGACTTTGGCGGCTGTCGAGCTCTTCATATCTACAATCAGCGCCGTGAGTGATCCCTGGAGGTCGCGCCGGAGCAGCAGGATATCGACAGTTCCGCGCAACTGCCATGCGCCGATCGTCACCTGGAGGCGGGGCTGGAAGAGCAGCAGCGCCGCGCCCGGCGCCAGTTGTCGCGCGTGGGCCAGCACCACAGCATTCTGATGCTCGCCAATGAACTCATCCTCATCGGCTTGGGCGGCAGCGGCGCAGTTGATTGCCGCCCCGATCATGGCGGTGGCCTGCGCTTCGACGCGCTCCTCAAAGCGTTCGCCCGAGAGCGAGAGGATCGGCGGGATCGACTGCGGCGTCACATCATAGGCGCGCATGAAGCGCTGGCCGTGCGTGCGCTCATGCAGGCGCAGGCGCAGATAGCGCCGGCACTGATCGAGCCGAATATACTGCGACATGTCGGTCGGGGAGATACGCTGCGGGGCGCTGGTCAGGTCGATCATCGGGATGGCGGGTGGAGTCATCGCATCCTCGTGCTACTATATAGCTTCTGTTGCTGAAAACGCTTGGATCAGGCGAATGGATACGCCATTGATATATTTCATCAACTGCGGTCGCCCGCTCCAGCGGTTTCATAGTTGAACACGATAACTATTGTACGCTATGATGGCGCGTATGTGCGCCTGGGGCGTGATGGGGTGCGGGGTGGGGTTTGACGATAGGCGTGGCTCTGGTGATGATCCCACCTGGCTCACGATAGGCTACAGCAAGGGAGCAAGCGGGCACGCGTGTCGGCGCCAGCTTTGACTCCTCTGTCTCTCTACGAAGAACCGCAATCACCTGGTGCCGGCATGATACTCAGCGCGTTTCGCAGCCTGGCGCTCACGGAGTATACGGGTACGCTCCTCCCAGAACTGGCGCTGCTCTTCGGGTGTCATCCCTGCAAGCTGTGCCGCAAGCGCCTCTGCACCCTGACGCTTGATCTTGAGCGCATCAACTCGTTTCGTCGTTATTGTTTCCATAGCTAATCACCTCCCGGGGCGAGTAGATCGCCATCGCCCTGTATCCTTCCAGGGTATTGACGGCATTGTACAGCGGGATTTTCTCAAAATGGACGATGTGCTTGAAGTTCCAACTCACAATCAGTTCACAGCCGCTCACGGTTGCCAGGGCCACGTGCAGTGCGTCGGTCGCCCACTTCGCGGTGACGATTCCAGCGGCAAGATAGGCCTGCTGCAAACGCTGCGCCACCTCCGAGATCGGCGTGATCTCGGCCCGTATGATCATGTCGTCGAAGAGTTGCCGCACTTCGTCGGGTGCTACATCGAGTTCGGCCTGTACCAGAGCCGATGTTACCAGGACGAAACGACCACTGGCGACCTGATCGAAAAACATTCGGCTGGAAGTTGCGAATTCGTCGTCGAATACTCCGCCAAAGACCGAGGTGTCAGCATACACGCGGTAGGTTCGTTCGCTCACCCCGCACCTCCCCGCACACTCTCCTCACAGGCTGAATCTGATCTCACAAGAACTCGCCAACAAGCGCAAACGATTGTCGCGAATTCCAGATGACACGGATGTCTTTACACGATCAGACACATGGAGCATTGGCATAGGCAGAAGCTCAGCTTGTGTGTATCTACTATAGCATACCACGCTCATGCGCCGCAACGATCGCATCTCTGCGTCATTGCGTCAAACCGCCAGATGCGGTTGGGCGCTCCGCAATGCGCCCACATGCAGTGCACACCGCGTCGCCGTACCGACGCGCCGGCACAGTGGTACAATTATTGATCGGGATCGATCGCGTCGCAGCGCCGGCGCGCACTGCGGCGCAGCAGGAGGATAACAATGCGTTACACAAAACTCGGCCGTTCCAACCTGACGGTCAGCAAGATCTGTCTTGGCACGATGCATTTCGGCCCATACGCCTCCGAGGAGGAGTCGTTCCGGATCATGGATCGCGCACTGGAGCTGGGAATCAACTTCTTCGACACCGCCAATGTCTATGGCGGGCCACGCGACCGCGGACGCTCGGAGATCATCATCGGCTGGTTCGCGCAGAGCCCCGGCCGCCGCGAACAGGTGGTGCTGGCGAGCAAAGTGTACAACAGCATGGTCGGCGCCGACGTGCCGAATGAGGAGCGCGGCATCTCGGCCTACAAAGTGCGCCGCCACCTCGCCGACTCACTGCGCCGTCTGCGCACCGACCATATCGACCTGTACCAGGTGCACCATTTCGACCGCACCGTCGCCGCGGAGGAGTTCTGGGGCACATTCGAGCGCAGCGTCGCCAATGGCGATGTACTCTACATCGGTTCGAGCAACTTCCCCGGCTGGGGGCTGGCGAAGTTCCAGCTGCAGGCCTGGCAACGCGGCTTCATGGGCCTCGTCTCGGAACAGACCCAGTACAACCTGCTGAATCGCATCCCCGAACTGGAGGTGCTCCCGGCGGCGCGCGATTTCGGCATCGGGATCATGGCCTATATGCCGCTCGCCGGCGGGCTGCTGACCGGCAAGGTGCAATCGGCCGACGGCTCGCGAACGCGTGCGCTCGAGGCGGAGTATGGCATCACACTCGGCCCCGAGAATGTGCAACTGCACGATTTCAGCGCCCTGTGCCGCGAACTCGGCGAGCAGGAGCATATTGTCGCAACCGCGTGGACGCTCAACAACCCGGCGGTCGCCTCTGCGATCGTCGGCATTCGCACCGTTGCCCAACTCGATGGGATCGAGCGCGCCGCCGAACTCGACCTGAGCGCCGATGTTCTGGCGCGCCTCGACGAGATCTTCAACATCAACCGCGGCCGGCCGCTCCGCCCCGGCGCCGCGCCCGAGGCGTATTCCTGGTAGCCGCCGGGATGATACCGCCGGCAGGTGCGTATCCCCCTTCGCCCTGCCGGCGTTTTCATATTTGAATACGATAAGCGTTGTACGTCATGATTGCGCGTATGTGCGCCTGTTGCTGAGAGTACGCAATGGCTGAGGCGCCTACGAAGGAGACAGCGCATGAGTACCCTGCTGCCCCATGGCAACTGCTACCGTGTGAACCCGCAGTTCATCGCCGGCGAGTACCCCGCCAGCCCCGACCAGGCGACGACTGCAGAGAAGCTTGGCCGGCATCTCGACGCCGGGATCACGGCGTTTCTCGACCTGACGGAGGCCGGGGAGCTGCGCTCGTATGCCGCCGACCTGGCAGCGCTCGCCACTCACCACGGAATCGCTGCCCTCCACCGGCGCCACCCGATCCGCGACCTGAACGTGCCGGCGACGCCGGCACATATGGTTGCCATCCTCGACGAGCTCGACACCGCGATGGGCGCCGCCCACCGGGTGTATTTGCACGGGGGGGGCGGCAGCGGCCGTCCCGGCAGGGGGGTTGGCGGCGGGCTCGTCCCCCAGGGCATGACCGGCGGCGACGCACTGGCGACGATCGCCCGCCACTGGGAGCACGTCGAGAAGCGCTGGCGCGCGCCGCGCAGCCCCGAAACCGCCGAGCAGCACGCATATGTGCGCGCCTGGGGGCAGGGTGGCGTGCGGTGAGGGGGGTGGGACTCGTGGACTCAGAGACATGCAACGGTGTGCGCCGGAGGGTGGCGCGCAGCCGTTTGAACAGAGCCGCAAGATACGGTAGCATGGAAGCGTCTCCAACAGCGAGTGGGTAGGGTAGATGACACTTCCATACTACCGCTGTCGGAGACACCGACGCCAATGCGGCAATCCGCGTCGTTGCACGACCCCAATCTTATGTTTAGCCCAACCCTCGATCTACATACTACGACCAGACTCGCGGGTAGCGCTGTTGTCCCGCGCTCCACAGATACTTGTCGATTTCTTTCAGCGAGAACTCCGTCAGCCGATAGTGCGCACGGAACTGCGCCACGACCTGCGCAAACGTCGGATAGTCCCACAAATCCTGTCGTCGGAAGGTCGCAAACCGATCCAGCTTCTGGTACTCCCATAGCATCTGATCGACGAAGCTATCGTAGATTGGGTAGACGGTAGGGTTATGCCAGGCACAATACTTGCTGGCGAACGAGTAGTTGTTGCGCACTTTCGCGCCGATCTGCACCTTCGCAATGACGTGAACGATCGCTGGGTCGCCGACCTGGAGATCTGCATCTACCTTGCAGCGGTGAATGTGCTCGGCGACCGTGTACGTCGCCAGGATGCCGGTCGCATACAGACTGTTGAGCGTGACCACCTTGAGCAGCACATCCTCCAACGCGATATTGTTCGGCGCATATTGGAAGAGCTTCGTAAGGGCAGCCTCGACCGTCACCTGCTGTTGATCAAACTGCTGGATATACGTGCAAACGAGATCCGGCGTCGGCGTGGGGAGGTGTGTAGCTTCCGTCGTCATGATACATGCTCCGCATCACATTGGATTCAATCGTGGCTTACTACCACGTAGTCCTTCACGCTTGATATAAGTCTCGATGCGTAACGCCACATCGCCCGCTGCAACCGCGACAAACCGATAGATCAATTGCGAACGAATGAACTGCTTCGTTCGTTGATCAAGAGAGATGGCACCGTGCCGAATCTGTTCAAGCTCGTCTTTACTCAACTCAGGCACAATGTAATAGTCATAGACATACAAACAGAACTGATCGCCACTTCGTCGACCTGATGCGTGGCTTTCCAGTCGGGAATACAGTGCTCGCTTCCGCTGGCCGGAAAGAGTCTTCGCTTCGATCTCTGCTGCACTCAATCCTCGGCTCGACATACCCAATGTAGATGAACTCATCATCCCGCCAGATCGAATACAGTCCTGCTGCCACATGCGGGACGAGTGGATTGGGCCACGATCTGAACGAATACACCGGCCCATACCCAAGTTCGTGTAGCTCTTGCGAGAAGTCACCGTCCATACCACCATCCACTGCCGTTACTGCCACATTTACACATACTTCCCCCTCACGCCGCCTACGCGGCCAGTGTTGTCTTTGGCGGCTCAACAGTTCGACTACCTTCTGAATGCGCCAGGCTGCCAACCGAATCGTCTACCATCATCGCTGTCACCTGGTTACCGAGCGTTCCTGCTCATACTGATCCGCCAGGTGCTCCAACAGGAGTCGGTGCGGAAACTGCCAGCCGCCGCCGACGCGCCGCAGCAGCGCCCGTGCCGCACAGTAATCGCAGAAGGCGATGATGTTCCAGGGGAAGAGGCGACGCCAGGCGAGGATGACTCAGAAGTTGCGACTGTCCGCAGGCAACTCACGACACCCAGGTAAACACTATCCATGCCGGCAACATCTGGCTATGTGGTATCTAGGGGAGGTAACATCTCTACACGGGCGATGCGTGCGAGATGAACACGCAAACGGCGATATTGATCCCTTGCCCTTCCTTCTGGTCTATGTAGTCCTACTATTCCGGCATGGCCCTCGGCTCCCGGCCGATCGTCAGGATCCCATACCGTATCAATCCTGGGTAGCTCAACATCCGGAATATTCCGTATCGCAGTGGTATCAAGGTAGAGCGCCAAGCGGTAATTTGCCTTCGCATCCCCCATGAATTCGCGAGCTTGTGTTGCTGGCGTCAACGCGGTTGCCCAAACCGAGAGCAATGGGACTTCTGCTCGTTTGTCTTCTGTGGATAAGGCAAAATCAGATTCGTGAGCCTGTCGCGGATCAGAAGAAAAGCTCCTGCGACCGAGCCGCACTACTTCGACGTCATTTGGAAGCGGATCAAACCGCTGTCCGCGCTGCATTTGATTAGACATTACGCAGGAATGGGTGTAATCCTTCCGCGACATGATTGGGTAGACTATTGCCCACAGAATAGCTTAGCGACCACATCTTGTCTGTGCGCATATTCAAATAGAAGAACTCGGCAATTCCTTCGGGCATGATCTCAAGCTCGAAGTGATGTTCATCATTATTCCAGGAGAACAAGATCTGTCCATCTGGTCCTGCTCCTACATCCGGGACAGGGACTCTGGAACCGAATTCCTTGACTAACTGCTCCCAGGCTCGCCGTGCATCGCCGGCTGTGCGTGCTGTGATGTGTTGATCGAGTACTAATGATGCCAAATAGTCGAATAGTTGTTGTGCGCGCATCTTTTGTTGCACATCCGCCGCGCGCACACTTCGCTGTTGATCCGTTGACTCTTGCGCTTTCTTGCGCAACTGCTTCCCTTCAGGACTGTAAGTCCGAGGAGCATCAGGATCTGCAATGGTCGGTCCAAGTGAAAGAGTAGCTACTATCATAGGTTGAACAGCTCCTCCATGCGCTCAGTAATACTGGCCTGAAAAACCCTATTCTTGCATTTCCGTAACTGCTCGAAGTAATCCCACATGTCAGATTCGGTCTCAAATTCAGGGATTTCACGAATGACAGCAATGTCCAAGATGATCGAAACTTTATCGTGCGCCTCAGAGGCCTCCAGGGATTGATTTAGGATAAGCCTGGCATCGATGTCCGTTTGCGGCATCTGGAGTTGCATAAAGAAACCAGCTACAAGCTGCTGCGGCATATCCGGAGAGATTTCGGGGCGCGTTCGTAGATACTCTGATATCACCGCATCGGCAGGAATATCCATACGATTGATATAGCGCACAGCGACTCTGCTGACTCGCTCTGGACGCACAACATCTCGGTACTTGTCCCACCAGAACCGTGCCTCATCACGGAACTCGTTCCAGTTTGTATAGGGAGCCAGCCAGTTAAAGGTATACCCACTGATCTTAGCTTGCACAATCCTCTGTTTCGTCTCACTGCTAAAGAGCCATCCAACCTGCCGTGCCTCGTTGGTGGAAGATAGTTGTTCACCAGCGCTAATCTCAACACGTCCTTCTATATATTTCTCTTGTGAGGGGAATGTTGTCTCATAGCCAGTACGAACGTTTTGCAGGGCGTCTAATGTTGTCGTGCTGACAGGATCGATACGAATATCGATTAGCGCTTCTCTGATTGGCGGGTTCTTATAGTTGATGCTCATTGTTTAATCATAACATGAAGCTGAACAGTATAAAATGGGAGAACGGTTGGGGTGCAGGTCACCGACCAACCGGCATACGCGGCGGTGCCGTGCGCCAGAGCAGTTCGACCTCTTCGGGCGTCAGTCCATACGCGTCGTTGACGATCGCGGCGAGGCGGCGCTCCAACGCCAGCGCCTCACGACGGCGCTCCTGGATCGGCTGCGCTTGCTCGGCGTAGCCGTCGCGCAGGGCGCGCAACCCGGCCGGCGTGAGTTTGCCGAGGGTGCGCGGCCGGCGCTTGCGCACTTCTTCAATAAAGGCAGCCTCATCCATGTCACTGAACGCCGCCAACTTCTGGCCGGGGCTCTCGACGCCGAACTCGGTGCGCAGCCAGTCGAGCGTGTCGCGGTGCGCGTGCTGATCGGCGCCCGTGATCGCGATTAAGCGCTGGACGGCCGGCTCGACCTCGGCGCGCTGCGCCTCAGTGGGCGGGGCAATGGGGAGGGTTTCAACATATGAATATATAAGACGGAGTGCCTCATCTTTTCCATGTGTTGCCGTGCGCCACATGAGTGCCCATATCACCGGTGAGTTGAGCACTGAAAGCACGTACAGATCCTCAATTGGCCATACATACGCAGTATTGAGCAAATACATGGAACGATCGACATACGCAAATTGTGCCCGCCAAGTGATGTCAGTATGTATTAGTTTAGGTCTATCGAATACCTCATAATAGGAGCAGGAGCGTAGTTCCCACCAATACCGCCCTTTGTCTTGTCGAATTGTCATACGATCTTTTAACGGATGGAAGTGTGCAAAGATCCCAGGATATGTCTGCGCGAAGATTTGCTCTGCATCAGTGGGTTCGTCGCTCCAAGGCCACCTATGATTTTCACTTGACTTGAGGACAATCATCCACAGTCCATCCCATTCGGGCGACCAACGCTTGATATCCTGCCCGCGCAGATAGGGCTTGATAATCTCCGCCGAGCGCGGGTCTTCGCGCACCAGGCGCTCTCTGGTCGGCGTGTCGATCAGGAAGGCTTCATTCAGACCGGTCTTGATACCATAGTATGGTTTGACCCCGGCGAATTCCGCCAGTGGCACGCCCATGCGGCGCAGCTTCTCCATCAGGTCATCGACATCGTTAGCTTCCAGGCTCCAGGGGGTGCGACCGAAGCGGCGGCGCGGCACGACGAGGCTATGCTGCGCGACATAGGCTTCCAGTGAGGTGGTGCCGAGCGCCTCACGCGGAAAGATGGTGATGCGGACGGAGTCGCCCCTCATCCCCCCCGGCCCCCCTTCTCCCACTGCGGGGAGAAGGGGGGAGGAGTGTGGCTCCACAGGTGCTGCGGGGAGAAGGAGGGAGGGCGTTACTTCTTCGGCAGTATGCGGCACGCGAAGTGTAGCCCGAATTAGTTCGACTGTCTGATCAAGGTTATGCTCGACATCATGTGCTGTGACGCGCAGAACACGAAAGCCAAGCGACTCGAGCAGTTCCTGGCGCGCGCGATCGGCCGCATACTGCGTCTGGTGAATCGGCCCATCAACCTCAACGATCAGGCGGGTTGTGGCGCAGAAGAAATCGACGACAAACGGCCCGATCGGCTGCTGCCGCCGAAACTTGAACCCATCGAGCTTGCCGCCACGCACCGCTTCCCAAAGCAGCGCCTCGCTTGGCGTCGGCTCCTTACGAAACGCCCGCGCTACATCACGCATACGCACGTCAAGCTCTCTCGGCACCTCCCAACGTTCTACCGGCATATTCATACCTTCTACCCTTGCTTCCGCTGGAGGGAGCAGGGGGTTGGGGGGATGCGGGGAACTCGCCGCATCCACGCCCCCTCTCCCCGTAGTGGGAGAGGGGGTTGGGGGGTGAGGGGAACTGGACGCGTCTCCCCACCATGGGAGAAGGGGATTGGGGGGATGCGGGGCAAATGGCCGCTCCAATACGACAATGCATGGGAATACGTCAGCCTCGGCAAAGATCGGTGCGTGGCCGAAGTCGATGATCTCATGGATGATTGCGTTCTCGGCAAAGTAACCGCGCAGCGACTCGCCATAGCCTGCCCGCATCCATTTGTTGGTGACGATATAGGCCATTCGTCCGCCTGGTTGGAGCAACTCAACCCCGCGCTGGTAGAAGTAGACATACAGATCTGCCACGCCGTGATACGTCTCCGCAAACGCATCCTGGAGATACGGCTTGAGCGGCGCCAGCAACTCCTGGCGCACATATGGTGGGTTACCGACCACCGCATCGAACCCGGCGGCGTCACCAAGCGGCTGCCCATGCCGGTCGAAGAAGACCTCGGGGAACTCCAATTCCCAGTGGAGTGGGCGGTGTTCGGCGATCAGCGCCCGCGCCTGCTCCGCCAGTTCGACGACTTTCGGCAGCGCGGCGAGGCTCTTCCCCGCCACATAATCGACCAGGCTGGCGTGCAACTCCGCCGGTGCCACCAACCCCAATCGCAGTGCCGCATACAGATCGGCCACTTTGAGATACTGGCGTGCGAGTTCGGCGCGCAAATCCAGGTAGGCCGCCTCCTGCTGCTTCACATCTGCGACGGTGCGCGCCGGGCTGCTCTCGATCAGCCAGAGCGAATCGACCGCCAGACTCATGCTGCGGCGGAAGGCGTCATCATCGAGCATCGAGGTCTGGCCGGCCGCCGAGAGTTGTGCTGCCTGCTTCTGTGCGCGCCGCGTGGCACTCGTCGGCTGCTGCGGGCGCTGCTGCAGATCAGTGAGACGCGCACCGACCAGGGCATTGCCACAGCGCAGATGGTGATCGAGGAATGAGAGTGGTCGATCCTTCGCCGCCGTCGCCAACCAGAGCGAGAGCTTCGCCAGTTCGACCGCAAGCGGGTTGAGATCGACGCCATAGATGCAACTCTGCGCCACACGCCGCTTCCAGAAGGCCAGATCCGACTCCTGCTCGCCACTGCTGTTATCCGGCGATACGCCGAGTTCCAGCAGGTAGCGCGCAATATACTCCATCGCGCCTACCAGGAAGTGCCCCGACCCCATCGCCGGATCGCAGACATTCACCGCCAGCACGGCAGCGACCCGTTCCGCATCGGTTGTCGCCGGTGCGCTCGCCTGTTCCAGCACCGGCCGCAGCGTCTGCGCCAGAATATACTGCACCACAAAGTCGGGGGTATAGTAAGAACCACTGCGATGCCGCGCACCTGCCGAGTCGAGCAGGTCGATTGTCCAACCATCGGCGGTCGGCGCGATTGGGCTTAGATGCTGCTCCAGCAACCCCTCGTAGATTGTGCCCAGATGCCGTTCAGCGAGATCGCGGTAGTCGATGATCTCGCCATCGAGCCGCGTCAGCAGGTCGATCGCACTCGCTAGTCGCGCATCGCCGACCGTATGCTGCACTAGGAAGCGATGACGTTGTGGGTCGAACAGACCGCCATTGAAGGTCGCCACCTGCAGCGGCGGGCTACCCTCATTGATAATGTCGCACAGGTCGCGCAGCCGCGCCCAGAGTGCCGAGCCGGTCGGCAGGAGCGAGCGGCCACTGTCGATGCGCGTGGCGACATCGCGCGCAACCGAGAAGAGACTATGTTCGTTGCGGTAGGCAGGGCTTGCCCGCAGCGGCAGCAGTTCACGCGCTTCGGCATACAGTACGAAGAGCAGCCGGTAGAGCACCGTCAGGCTGTTGTCGTAGATTTGTTTGAGGGTCGTCGGATCAGGCGTGAGTTGATTGCCGCGATAGTCGAGGAACCCCTGGGCGAGGTGGCGCAGCGCATCGTACACCTGGCGGCGCAGGCCATCGCCGATCGCACGGGCGGCGGCAGTACTCTCGCGCAGAATATCGGCCACGCCCAGCGGCTGGTCGTCGAAGGCGGCACGCCGGAAGAAGGCGTAGAAGTAACGGAAATCCTCGGGCGAACCGTGGCGCGTGAGCGCCTCCAGATCTACCTCGTAGTAGCGCTCCTGCTGCTGTGCCGTGTCGGTATGGTAGAGCCGCCAGAGCCTCCCATTGGTCAGAATACCCCAGGTCGCGCCACTGTGGAGCATGTAGAAAGCGATCTGGTCGGAGGGCACACGGTTTAACTCCGGATCGCCGCCGCGCACCTTGAGCGAAACATCGAGCGGGCGATCCCAATGTTTGGCATCGCCGACAGCGAACGCCTTGCCGCGCACCAGGTCGGCAGTCAGCACCTGATCCTTATTCGCCGCGCGCGCTGCTGCATCCTGGTAGAAGATGTAATCTGGTTTGCGGGTGCCGCGTGGGGCGCGCAGCGCCGCCTGCACCTCGACGGTGTGCCCAAGCACTGCCAGCACCGGCTTAATCAGATCCTCTTCCGTCTGCGCTTCCACCCCACTCGGCGTGAAGTGTTCGAAGATTGCACGGATCGCCGTCTGCGCCGCAGCTGCCGGCTCGCGCAGCGCCTGCCATTCCGGGCGTGCTAGCAGTACCACATCCAGGTAGTGATCAGCGAAGAGTTGCTGATTGCGGTGCGGTTGGGCAAGGCCGAGTGGAAGTTGCGCAGTAGTCATTGCACCCCACCCAACAAGAAACTAGCGTTCGTGTTACCGCGCCACTTGGCGGCAAAGCCGTGTGGGGTGAAGGGAACGGGCATGTGTTATACTCTGGGCAACTGAATATATGCGCAGCGCCCGCTCTCCCTGTTGCTATCGGGAGCGGGCGTTATGTTGTTCCGAGAGTATACCGAGTCGCAGCAGCGGGTGTCAAGCGAGCAGATATCCGCGCTATTTTGCTTGAAAACTATGCAGCCTGTGCTACGTGACGAAAGCAGCACAGGCTGCATAGTTTTATTGAGGTGCATTCTCCCGACTAAGAATGCGTAGGCTCTGGAGAGGCTGTCCTGTTCGTACCAGGCAGACACTGACATAGATGTTGATCGATGCCCACCCTGTAATCTCCTGTCCCCAAGCGTTAATGCTCATGACACGACCATCAAAGCGCACCTCGTTGCTGTTCACAATCTCCGCAGGTTGATCGTTATGGCCTGATACGTAGACGCGATCACCAATTTGGACTCGTCCATCTGCAATTAACTGGGTGAGTCGTTCTCCTCGGCTCGAACTATACTCAGTCTCCTCAATCTCACTGGTTGCACCATGTCGCATTGCCATCTCATTGAGTGGTGCTACTGCATATTTATGGATGAGATCGAATATACGGCGCGCACGTTCTTCAAGGAACACGCCAAAGAATACATTCCAACTAAGATCGGAACTCAATTCTGCAGGAACGAGATGTGCGTCAAGACATGCCGCCAATTCAGCATTCTTTGTCTTCTGTAATTCATTGAGATAGTCATGTGGTGGTCTACGTCCAATCCGGATATTCAGCAATTTCGGAATCAACGTACGGTTGGCGATACAATCCACCAACTGCTCGGCTTCATCGTTATCAATGTCGAGTTCGGGCCGCGAGTTAATATAAGCACGGGGATAGATGTGGTGATCATCCAGCGCAGGCAGACTCTGCTGACCTATCGAGGGGGTATGCAGCCTGATACGTTGTTTACTCGACCAATCTGGGAGCCCTCTTGCTGCATATGCAAGCAGATTGAGTACTCCACGATAGGTTAGACTAGCTCGCCGTGTATAACTATATAGGTCGGCGGGCTCTGTCACAACTGACCTCAGGCGTCGGAAATAGCCACGTTGATTGATGACTGTACCCTGAGCAATCTGCGTCAGTGCTTGGCTATCACTGATAATGACTTCATTTGTTGCTGTACTATAGCGATTCGCAAAGACCGAAGCCCAATACCAGAACTCAATGAAGCGTCGCTGCTCCTCCCCCATGCGATCAAAACTACCACCTATCTCACGAAGGAAGATCATGAGTGGAATTAACATATTCTCAGAGGGCATCCACTCCTGAGCCAAGATATAGTGTTGAGTGTCAAGATAGCCTAACACTGAGGCGTAGAGTTGACACATCTCATCCCAAAGCTGCTGAAAGTCAGTTGCTTCGAGATGCTCGAGAATGTAGCTGCGGTCAATCTGTACTTGACCACCGCGCTCAGTCGCCCGAATATAGGCGATGGCGCGAACTATCACTTCTCGGTTCATTCGAAGCTGCGTCTGAGATTCAAACTCATCAATCTTTTGCCTCAGGTTAAAACCACCGTAAAGCTTGGCAGCCAGAATATCAATAAAGTTGAGTTGGATCCCACGACTATTGCTGCGCTCAAAGAAAAGGCAGAACTTCTCCAAACTCATATCGAGCAAATAGAAGGCCACCATCTTCTCTTGTTTGTAGAAATCGGTCAGTCTCTTCAATGCACGACGATGAATACGCACAGCCGCCTTTCGTGTTTCATCATCAGCATGTTTCAGTTGTTCACGTGCGTAGGAAGAGGCAAGAAACCGTTCATCCATCTTCTCTTCATCCCAGTCATCAATCTCGGCACGATACGCATCTTCCAAGAGTACTGAAATGGCATCTGAACGCTCCTCACCAGCGAATTCTTCAAGCAATGCTTCTAGACCCAGTTGCTGTGGATTGGGTTCGTTATGCAGGTCACGAACAATTAGATACACTCGATCAATTCCAGTAACCGCACGATAAATAGATGTAATCCGCTGTTGTCCATCAAGAACAATTCGCAGATTCTCTGTCTGCGCGCGTCGGCGCATGTCCTCCGTGCTGATTACATGCATTCCTAGTTTCTGCCGGCTACCTGTGCCCTTACGCGGCCGAGTATCAATTTCTCGGAGCGTCATACCGAAGCTAGGTTTGCCATAGATCAAAGTACCGATAAAAATGTCTCGCACAAGTGAGTCGAACAAATCGTATGTACGATCCATTTCCCAACGAAAGTCGCGCTGGAATTCAGGGAGCATAAGCGTGCGAGCCTGAATTCCACGAACCATATCGAAAATCGACTCAGTTTGGGATTGATTTTCATTCATGCTGATCTCTCAACTTGATTTTCGGTCAGAGAATGCCGTTTCTCCTACCCGGCCGACGGCAGAACACAGTGTGGAGGAACACAGTGTGGCATTATGATGGATCGCGCATATTACTCATTCACAAATCAGATCAGGGGCATCGGTATGTCGTGCGGATCGGTGTCAATGTAGGCGTAGTCATCAATGACGCATCTTTCTTCCAAAAGTTGGAAGAATGGTGCAGCGCTCGACGGCGCAGTCAGGCATCACCAATGCGTGCTTGGGAATGCGCGCGGCGATGTCGCGCAGCCGATCAATGAAATCCATAGGTACCTCATTCGCGGAAGCTGGTACGCCCACAATGGCGCAGGGCTGTTGTTGTTTGGGATACCGCAGCGACCTGCGCTGAGGATACGCCCCAATTCCACATCTGCGCTCGTCACAGCATTCTTGTGTCACTATGTCATCATTGTCTGCGTCGCAGGTTGCGATGCCGGGTCGTAGGAGTCACCCGCCGCTCAGTTCATGTGTCGCCGAAGTTTCGACGCTCGAACGTACCAACGAACGTACTTCATGCACAACGCCCTTCCTGCGTTCTACAGGAAGGGCGTTGTAATGCGGTATTCTGGAGCCGGTGGTCGGGCTTGAACCGACGACCTGCTGTTTACGAAACAGCTGCCACTGGTTTCCGAACGTTTGTTCGTGTGTCATTTCCCGCGCTGTGACGCGGAATAGTGTTCCTACTTCGCCCGAGTTGTCGCTACTTTGATTTTGCGTTGGCCCCCTCATTGGCCCCCTGACATCGTTGCTTGCCCAGGACTCTGAGCGACCAGAGCCGCACAGCGCCTTCTCTGCTACCCCTACTGGTAACAACTGTGCTTTTCCGCAGCAGAATGCCAAGAAAACATATTGACAGTTAATCGGTATTATGCTATTATAAGTGTGTCAGGAAATTGGTTACACCTCAGGGGCGCGGGCAGGCAATCCTGAGGCATCAGAAAGGGGCAATCGATGGAAACGTATCGTTTGGACATCGACGCGCTTGTGGCGGCGCGGGCATCGGCCATCGGCAAGGGCGGCTCGGACTCCCCTTGGGGCCGGGCAATCGAGGAGGGGTTCAACTGGCTGATGGAGGCCGGTGAGGTGCTTATTGATGACGAGGGTCTGGTGCTGATCCCGTCAGGGTCGCAGAACATTTTCTATGCGGTCAATGGCTCCTGCAGCTGCACTGCATACCAGAACGGTATCCCGTGCTGGCACCGGGCGGCGGCTCGGCTGGTGAAGCGGGTGAAGGAACTCGTGGACAAGCCGGAGGGCAGCGTCGAACTGGCGCGCGAGCGCTTGCAGTGCGTTGCCAAGACGCGGGCGCAGGTGTACGCGGAAGTCAACGAATTGTTCGGCTAGACCACGTCGGCGGCGCCGACTCAGCAATGGGTCGGCGCCGCGCTGCAAGGAGATATCAATGCAACTGAGTAGTTACCAGCAGGCAATCATTGCAGAGGTCGCCGATCCGCAGCGCACTGGCAACGTGCTGGTCAACGCTGTGGCCGGTGGTGCAAAG
>CALLZL010000276.1 GCA_937859575.1 uncultured Chloroflexota bacterium | reverse complement strand
CCAGCGCCGCGAGATCCGCAGCTGCCGGATCCTGTTCATCTGGGGCAGTGCGTAACGCCGGCACCTCGCGCAGGCGCGGCAGGCGGCCAGGGGTCATTTCCAGTTGTTCGGGGCTCAGCGAACCGAGTTGCAGCCCCACCGCATGCAAGGCGGCAAGCAAGTGGGCCAGGCCACGACCGACATACAAGGCATCAAGCTCTTCGAGCGGTGGTTTTAACGGCGTGCGCCCCGTCTCGGCGATCAGGGTCAGAGTGCGCATACCATCGCCAACCTGATCCCAGATCGGCGGCAGGATCTCGCGCGCCTGCGGATCGGCAACGGTCGTCACCAGGGCCAGGCCGACTGGTTCGGCTTCGACAACCTGGCCACGATAGCGACGCCCATCGAGATTGGCACCACACTGGGTGCAGAAGAGCTCGCCTGCCTCGTTGTCGCTCGTTCCACACGACCAGCAACGTTGCCAGGGCTGACGATCGACCACTTCGACGGCATCGCCGACGCGGCTGAGGATCTCGTAGCGCCCGGCTATGATCATATCGGGCTGCTCCGGTGTCGGCTTCGTCATCGTTCCTCCCTCGTACTCTTGCACTTCCGGCGTCGGCGGCACGGCAACTACAGAAGGAGACGCCGGTACCAGCGCCAATGTTGCGGCCAGCCACTCCTGATCATCAACCGTATGCCGATCAGCCAGCGGCTCAGCACACTGGAGGCAGAAGCGTGCGCTATCGCGATTGATAGACCCGCAGCTTCGACAGATCGCCATGCCCACCTCTAATCTTCTGCGTGCGTCGTGTGGTCTGCATCATCGCCATGCCTTCACGCGGCAGGCTACTCTTGCCAGAGCAGCGGCACACCACACCGATCAGCTACAAAACCAACCCCACGCGATCATTCGATACGAATAAGCACGACACTGATATTGTCGCGGCCACCGCGCGTATTGGCAAGTGTAACGAGTTGTTCGCATGCCAGATCCGGATCAGGCTGCGCAAGAACAATTGCCGTCAGTTCTTCGTCGCGCACATGGCCAACCAGCCCATCAGAGCAGAGCAGTACACAATCACCAGGTTCGAGTTGCGCCGATCGCGTATCAATATCGACCGTCGGGTCGGTGCCGATCGAGCGGTAGAGCACATTGCGCTGCGGGTGAGTACGCGCCTCTTCGGCGGTGATCTGGCCGATATCGACCAGCCGCGCCACCAGGCTGTGATCGGTGGTGAGTTGCGCACTCAGGGCACCATTTTCGGCCACACCGGCACTATTGATCAGGTAAGCGCGTGAGTCGCCGACCGAAGCAAGGTGCAACCGCCGGCCGATGATCAGGGCAACCGTGAGGGTCGTACCCATGCCGTGGCGATCACTGCTACTGCGTGAATCCTCATAGACGCGGCGGTTCGCGGCGCGTGCGGCATTGCGCAGCATCTCGTGCCAGGCGGCATCATCGGTATGCTGTTGGGTTGCAAGGTCGTGTTGCAGTGAGGCACGCAGCACATCGGCAGTGATCCGGCTGGCATGTTCGCCGGCACGGGCACCACCCATACCATCGGCCACCAGGCCAAGCCAGGCCGAGCCATTGGGTGTGTCGATAATGCCGGTAAAGATCGCGTCCTGATTGTTCTTTCGCACTCGCCCGGTATCGGTACGTGCGCCGACATTCAGCCGCATGGACTCCTCGATTAGCGGTGCCGCAACAGCGACCGGTGCCTGTGTGAGTGAGCGGCCGCAGCGCAGGCAGTAGCGCGCCTGGGCACGATTACCGGCACCACACGCCGGGCAACCGATCTCGAATGTGCGCAACGCCGGCAGCCGCTTTGTGATGCGGATCGTCTCACGGCCAAGTGCAAGTTGCTGCGACAGGCTGGTGAGGATCTGCGAGAGCTCAGCGATCGACTGGGCTGCCTGGGCGCGGGTTTGTGTATTGGTGCCTGCCTGCTGCGCCTGCCAGTAACGCACACTCGATTCTACCACGTTTATCAGTTCGCGCAGGTTGAGCTGATCATGGCCGACATGGATCCGGCGTGCCGCCGGAATAACCACCTCGACCGGCGGCACGCCGGAAGAGGATGCCGACAGCGGCGTTACACTCGGCGCACTCAGCAGGCGCTGCGGCAGCACATGGCCGCATGTCGGGCAGAAGCGCGAGCGTGGTGCGATTGGTGCCGCACATACCGGGCATGTTGCAGTCATTGATCGATATCTCGTGGTAGAATCGCTGTGCAGGCGCATCAATTATAGCAGAGAGGCGCTTCCCCGTGTCAGCCAACTGCATCCACTGCGGTGCACAGCTTAACCGTCCGGGAGCTCGGTTCTGTACCCGCTGCGGCCGGCCGCAAGACGACGGCCTACCCCTGCCGCCGACAACCACGCAGCCGCCGACGATGCTGCTAGAACGCCCACGCCTTGTGATTGTTGACGAAGGGCGCAGTATCGATGTTGCACTCCGCGAACGGCCGCTGACGATCGGGCGTGCCGCCGACAACGATATCATCCTGACATCGCGCTTCGTTTCGGCATACCACGCCCGCATCGAGCCCGATGAAACAGCCCATCATATCAGCGATAGTGGCTCGACCAACGGCCTTCTGTTCGAAGGACGCCGCCTGCCGGCTCACGAAAAACTGCGGCTTGCCGATGGGGATATTCTGCGGATTGGTGATGCCGCGACCGGTGGGTTCGTCACCATGACCTACCATAACCCGCAGGTGCCGCAGGTACCACGTGGCGACCGCACGGCACGTCATGTGACGCTGCCCGATGGCGACGGCATGGTGACAATCGGGCGCAGCGGAAACATGATCGAGCTTGATAATCCGCAGGTGTCGCGCCGCCATGCAACCATCGAGGCACGCAACCAGCACCATGTATTGCGCGATATCGGTTCGACCAACGGCACCTTTGTGAATGGCCGGCAGGTGAGCGAACACGAGCTCCGCGCCGGCGATATCATCCAGATCGGCGCCTTCAAGTTCGTCTATGATGGCCGCACATTGGCGGAATATGACCAGCGCGGCGCACTGCGGATCGATGCCAACAATCTGTGGCGCGAGGTTGCGATCGGAAACAGGCGCCGCGTTATTCTGCATGATGTGTCGCTGACGATTGCACCACGTGAATTTGTTGCGATCGTCGGCGGTAGCGGCGCCGGCAAATCAACGCTGCTGAACGCCCTTTCTGGCCTGACGCCTGCCGATCGCGGCGAGGTTCTGGTGAATGGCGATCGGTTGTATGCCAATCTTAACGCCTACCGAACCATGATCGGCTATGTGCCGCAAGAAGATATCCTGCACCGCGCCTTGCCGGCCGGTGATGCCCTGACGTTGGTAGCGCAACTGGGGCGGCGGGCCGACAGGGCAGCGGCCGAAGTGACCCAACGGATCAACCGGGTTCTGGATGATGTCGAGAGGGCAGCCCAACGCGACACGCCGATCGAACGGCTCTCGGGTGGGCAACGCAAGCGGGTAAGTATTGCCGCCGAGCTCCTGGCCGATCCATCACTCTTCTTCCTTGACGAACCGACCTCAGGGCTTGATCCGGGGCTGGAAAAGAAGCTGATGTACACCTTGCGGCGGATCGCCGACAGTGGCCGCACCGTGGTACTGGTGACGCATGCAACGGCCAATATCGCACAATGCGATCTGGTCGCCTTTATGGCCGACGGCAGGCTGGTGTTCTATGGGCCGCCGGCTGATGCACCGGCCTTCTTTCAGGTTGCCGGCAGCGCATTTGCCGATATCTACACCAAGCTGGAGGGGTACGCCACACCGTCGGAACACGCCGCATGGACGGTTGTCCAGCGTGATCTGCTGCCGGAGTTTCATGCCTGGGAGCAAGCCCACCCGGATGCTGCAGCGCCGACACTGGCAGCCCTGTGGGAGGCAAAGTTCCGCGCCACACCACGCTACGCACAGCTGGTAGCGGCGCGGCTGGCACCGACGCCCGGCGGAGCGGCACGTACCACCCAGGCAACCGCAGGAGATCGTATGGTGCGCCGCTCGTTGCTCCGGCAGACAGGCGTCTTAACGCGCCGGGCAGCCCAGCTATTGCTTACCGACCGGCGCAACCTGGCGATTCTGCTGTTGCAGGCACCGCTGATCGGCGTACTGCTTGCACTCGTCGCACGGGCTGATGCATTTGTCGGCGAGGGGGCTTACGCCAGCGAAGCAAAAAAGATTCTGGTGATGCTTGCCAGTGTTGCCGTCTGGTTTGGTATTCTTAATGCCGCACGCGAGATAGCCAAGGAACGACCGGTGCTCCAGCGTGAACGGCTGGCCGGGTTGCGAATCGCCCCCTACCTGTTCGCCAAACTGGGAGTCTTTTCGCTCTTGATTGTGATCCAGGGGTTGATGCTTCTGGCGCTCCTGGCACTACGGGTTGTATTGCCTGAACATGGTGTCGTGCTGCCGGCCGGGATCGAGCTGCTGATCACCACCACACTGACCTCGTTTGCCGGCCTGGCATTCGGGCTAGCGATCTCGGCCTTTGCGACCACGCCGGATCGGGCGATCTCGCTGGTACCAATCGCACTGATTCCCCAGATCCTGTTCGCCGGGGTGATCTTCAGCCTCGGCGACGGTATCACCATCCAACGGTTGCTTTCGTGGCTGACGATCAGCCGTTGGGCGATGGATGCCTATGGTGCGACAATCGATCTCAATGCACTGCCGTTCGCACCCGGTATGCTGCCATTGCCGCATGCGCCGGCCGAGTATACGCCGAGTGTACCGCATCTGCTGGGGCGTTGGGGTATGCTGCTGGGGTATGCGGCGGTATGCCGGCTGCTGGCGGCCTGGCGCTTACGCCACCGGTCATAGGGTATCCGCCGCTGCTGAAGGGCCCTCAGGAAAAAGGCACAGTATTACTGACAAAGGCCACATAGCGGCTATCTGGCGACCACGACGGCACATTCATGGTGCCCTGGCCGCCATACAGATACGCGAGCACCCGTGGTGTGCCGCCATCAAGCGGCATCATGCGCAGATAAACGCGCCGCGCCGGTGGATGATCACTCGGCTCAACCTCGCCGACAAGATAGCTGACAAAGATGACGCTGGTTGCATCAGGCGCTACATGCGGAAACCAGTTATTGTATTCATCATCGGTCAGCTGCTCTTGATCACTGCCATCGGCCTTCATACGCCAGATCTGCATCCGCCCGCTCCGCACCGAATTGAAATAGATATACCGACCATCCGGCGTATATTCCGGCCCATCATCAAGCCCGATCGCGGTGGTGAGGCGCGTCTCTGCGCCACCCTCGACCGAAATACGGTAGATGTCGAAATCACCGTTACGCAACCCGGTATAGACGAGAAAGTTGCCGTCGGGCGACCAGCCGTGGAGGTACGACGGGCCGTGCGGGGTCACGCGCTGTGGCGTGCCGCCCTGGAGTGGCACCGTATAGATGATCGAGTCGCGCTCGGTGTCGCTGTGGCTGCTGATCGCCAGCATGGTTCCATCGAACGAAATGACATGGTCGTTATTATTGCCGACGACATGCGCGGTATCGATCAGTTCGTGGGTATGTGCGGCAAGATCAAAACGGTAGAGACGCCCTCCACGATTATAGATCAGCGCTGCGCCGTCACGCGTCCAGTTGGGTGCCTCGAACACATCATCGGCGCTATAGATGATCTGGCGATCGCCATTGGTGACATCGAGAATCTCAAGATGGCTGCCGAAGGGATCATGCCGCCGATCAAACTGTTCGTGGACCGGCCTGACAAGGCGCACATTATGAACATGAGCCGTTTCGGCCTGATCAGCCACATGCGAGCAGACAGCCAGCCCGACATAGAGATCGTCGCCGAGATCGAGATCGCCGGCCTGGATGGACACGAACGGCTCGCCGAACCGCGCCGCCGACATGCTGTAGCTGGTACCCTGGCGTTCGAGCTGAATGACATCGGCACCATGCAGATCGACCCGCAGCTCTTCGGTTGGGGCACCGGCGCTGCGGCGGAACTGGAGTGCAAGCAATCCATCGCCATGAACGACCGCACTCACATGCGGGGCGGCGGGATCAAGGCCGGCACGCGCCATCCAGCCTAGTTTGCGGTGTGCATGGGCACCGTCGCCGACAAAACCGACATGCGCCGTCACGATGAAGTTGCCTGCCATACGCTTCCAGACGAAGTAGAAATCGTCGCGATCGCCCCAGATATTGGCACCCGCACCAGTGATGGTATAGATCTGCCGGACGGGATCGTATGCACAGGAACCGGCAACGCCAGCCATGCCAATATCGGCCTGATCGTCGAACTGACCGAGCATCGATTCATCTTGTCGAACTGCCATGGTGATCTCCCTTTGCTACGTGCCCTATCGGCATCTGCACGATATCCCTGCAGCTGCGGCATGCGATATCATACACCGCCAAGCACAGCCTTTATCGTATCAGCGACCGTCTCAAGATCGACAGTATCAATAACTAGTGGAGGCAAGAGGCGCAGCACATTGGGGCCGGCAGGCAGCGCCAGAACACCTCGTTCCATCAGAGCCACCAGGTATGGTTGCACACGCTCTTTGAGTTCGATGCCGATCAACAACCCCTGACCGCGCACTTCGCGCACCTTTGCGAGCTGAAACCCGGCCAGACGTTGGCGCAGGGCATGGCCCTTTGCGGCAGCCTGCGGCACAAGATCGGTATGTGTGAGCGCCAGCAGCGTAGCACGGGCGGCGGCGCAGACGAGTGGCCCACCACCGAAGGTCGAGCCATGACTGGCGGGCGGCAACGGCCCGAATCGCTCGTGGATGGCGATCGCACCCATTGGCAGGCCGGCGGCAATCGACTTCGCCAGCACCATGATATCGGGTATCACACCACTCTGCTCAACGGCAAACATCGTACCAGTGCGGCCGAAACCGGTCTGCACTTCATCGACGATCAGCAGGGCACCATGTTCGCGGCAGATCTGTGCCGCGCCGGCCAGATAGCCCGGCGATGGTACACGCACACCACCTTCGCCCTGAATCGGTTCGAGAATGACGGCGGCCGTATTCGAATCAACCGCTGCCGCAAGTTCATCCAGCCGGTCGTACGGCACATGCTGGAAGCCAGGCACCAGCGGGGCGAACGGCTCACGATATTTCGGCTCGTAGGTTGCTGAGAGCGCACCCATGGTACGGCCATGGAAACCGCGCACGGTAGCGATAATCTGGCTGCGACCCGTAAGCAGGCGTGCGAACTTGAACGCACCCTCGATCGCCTCGGCACCCGAATTGCAGAGGAAGAGGCGACTCAGGCCATCCGGCAGCAGTGTCGTCAACTCGCCGGCATATGCCGCTCGCTGGTCGTTGTGGAAGATCTCGGTACAACTGATCAGGGTAGCAGCCTGTGCCGTGATCGCTGCCGTCACCAGTGGATGGGCATGGCCCAGATTAGCCGAACCCTGGCCACCGACACAATCGATATACTCACGGCCATCGGCATCCCACAGCCGGGCACCACGACCACGAACGATCGCCAGGCCACGCTTGGGGTAGACCCCGCTGGTATGGGAGTTTTCGGCGGCGATCAGATCGGCGGCAGCTGCGAAGGGCTGAAAAAATCCATCGGGCAGGGTCATGGGTTCATTCACACTCATCGTTTCATCTCTCTGCTTGTCGTGCATGGCGAAGGCTCGCCCGTGTGGTCGTGCAGCGCTACGCAATCACCGTGCCAAGGCCGGCAAGTGCGCTACTGATTGGTGCAGTGCGGCGCCCATCGGCCAGGATAACACGTGCAACCCCACCACCAAGCGCCTCGGCGGCACCCAGGATCTTCTTCTTCATGCGCCCCTGTGCAAACTCAAAATAGTCATCGAGTGTTGCGCGTGGAATAGTGCGGATCAGGCTTGTTTCGTCGGGGAATGCGCGCAACAGGCCGGCAACATTTGTCAGCAGCAGCAGGGTGGCGGCCCGCAGCCCAATTGCCAGCGCCCCGGCGGCACGGTCGCCATCGACATTCATCGCCTCGCCGGCGTCGCTGACAGCCAGCGGGGCGATCACCGGCAGATAGCCGGCGTCGAGCAGCATATGCAGCAAGGCAACATTCACCTGTTCGACCGTACCGGTCCAGTCGTCGCGCAGGATCTTCTGTCGCCCAGCCTCGACGATTCGGATCTGTGCTTTGCGCCGGCCGCTCAGCACACGCCCATCCACGCCGCTCAGACCGACAGCATTGACACCGGCGCGCTGTAACTGTTCGACAAGCATCGTATTGATTTTGCCGGCTGCGGCCATCATAAAAATCTCAAGGGTTGCCCGATCCGTATACCGGCTACTAAAACCCGAGGGCGATGTCACGAAGCGTGGCGGATGGCCCAGCTGCGTGCCGAGGATGTTGGCCTCGTGCGATGCGCCATGCACCAGCACCAGCCGCTGCCCGGCCTGCCAGAGCGCTGCAGTATCGGCGACCAGCGGCGCGGTATCGATCCCCTCGCCGCCGCCAAGTTTGACAACAATCATGGTTCTTCTCGTAGGTGTATGAGATCGGGCATAGACATGCACCGATGGCGGTTACATGAGCATGATTCCGGCCAGCGCCGCAAGACCAAGATGCACGATAATCGGCACCCGGCGTGTCATGCCGATCCCGACACTCACGAGCGCGATCAGGAAGGCCGCCGCACTCGGGCCATTGCTCCAGAGCAGATTGATCAACACCGGAACGAACGCACCAACAACGGCAAGCATCATGCCACGTACAAAGCCCTGCATGGCCGGGTGATCACCGGCACGCCGGTAGAGCTGCGCGACAACCAGCACCAGCAACGGTGGCAGTGCGATCGCCACCAGCGCCAGCAATGCGCCACGCGGGCCATCGATCAGAAAACCGAGGCTGATGACCCACAACCCACTCGGCCCGGGGCTGATCTGGCCGATTGCCAGTGCCTCGGCAAACTGCCGGTCGTCGGCCAGGCCTTGCGCGGTGAGCTCTTGATGCAGCAGCGGCAGGTTGCCGGTACCACCGGTGCTCAACAGTGAGGCACGCAACAGCAGCCAGAAGAAGCTGAATGGCTCGATCATGGCTGCGGCTCCGCCGGGCGCAACCGGGCGCGCCGCCATCCGGCAATCGCCGCGATCATGCCGGCTCCAAGCAACGCCACGATCACCGGCATCCGCGCAACCCCCACCAGCAGCGCAGTCGCAATCACCAGCGCGATTGTCAATATCAGGCTGGCACGCCCTTCGCGACAGCTATCGGTGAGTGGTGGGCGCAGCATCTGCACCGAGAGCAGCAGGCCCAGCCCGGCGGTGGCCGGCACAACTCCTCGCAATGCCGATTGCACCATGTCGAGATCACGGATCGATGCGTACATTCCCGTCAGCAACGCGGTGATCGTCACACTCGGCAGCAGCAGGCCGATCATAGCCACCACTATCCCGAGTGCTCCGCGCACACGATAGCCGACCAGTACCGTCAGGCAGATCAGATTGATACCCGGCGCTGCCTGGCAGAGCGCCCAATCGCGGGTGAATTCGGCTTCGGAAAGCCAGCCATGCCGCTCGACCACCGCCCGCCGAATCAGGAAGAGGGTGGCGGTACCACCACCAAATGACTGGACCCCCAGGCCTAACCAGATCCAGAGGAGCTGCAGCCCTGCCGGTGGTTGTACCGGCCGCATGGCCGTTGGTTCTGCGTCCGCCACGCTTTCTCCTTTGTTATACCGGGTGCAGGCCGGCAAATTCGAGCCCGGTCGTTTCATCGAAGCCGAACATCAGGTTCATGCATTGTACGGCACTTCCGGCGGCACCTTTCATCAGGTTGTCGATTGCACAAATACTGACGATCCGGCCATGTGCTTCATCAAGCGCAAATCCGACATCGGCATAGTTGCTGCCGGCAAGGATCTTCGGTTCGGGCAGGCGGTAGGTACCCTGACGCTCCCGAATAATGCGGATAAACGGCTCGCTGCTGTAGCTGCTGCGATAGGCGCGCCAGAGATCTTTTTCGCTGATCGGGCCGGCGGCGAAGGCATGCACCGTTGCCAGCGCACCGCGCACCAGTTCAACACTTGTAATCGAAAGATGCACCCGACTCAGGCCGGTCGCCTGCGTGATCTCGGCGGTATGGCGATGCCCAACCGGTGCAAACGAGCGTACCACACCACTGCGTTCGGGGTGATGGGAGGAATCGCTGGCCTGCGCGCCACCTTCGGAAGAGCCGACCTTCACGTCGACTACAATATCGCGGCTGGTGTCGAGCAGGCCGGCACGCACCAGCGGCAGCAACGCCAGGTTGGCAGCCGTTGCATTACAGCCGACCCCACTGACATACCTGGCGGTACGCAGTGCCTCGCGTTCGAGTTCGGGCAGACCGTAGACGAATCGATCAAGCCAGGTGGGGGCCGCATGCGGTGCGCCATACCAGTGCTGATAGACAGCCGGATCGCGCAGGCGGAAATCAGCCGAGCAATCAATCAGACGCGGTGCATGCTGCGCCAATGCTTCGATACGGCGTGCCGCTTCGCCATGCGGCAGGGCAACGAACAAGAGATCGCATGGTTCGATCTGGGCGGCACTCACATACTGCAATGCCGTACGGCCACGCAGGTTAGGGTGGGTGCTTGTCACCGGTTTGCCAGCCAATCGCTCGGATGTCACCTGTGCGACATGCGCCTGAGGATGCGCCAGCAGCAACCGCAATAACTCGCCACCCACATAGCCGCTACCACCAATGATTGAGACTCTCAGCATATTGATTCACTCCTGCGGGCAGAGGCACGACACATCGGCTCGATACTACGCGCCGCGGGCTGCAGCGAGTGTGTAATCGATAATACGGGCCGGAATATCAACCCCGGTCGGGGCAATACTATTGCGGAACTCCATGGTGTAGTTGACTTCGTTGATCAACAGACGCCCATCAGTGGTTTCGAGCACATCAATCGCAACCACACCACCGCCAACGGCATGAGCCGCACCAACACAGATATCGGCCAATAACGGCGTGACCGGGCAGACCGCCGCCTGGCCGCCGCGCGCGGTGTTGGTGATCCAATGTTCGCTGGTGCGATAGATCGCACAGATACACTCATCGCCAACCACAAAGGCTCGGATGTCGCGGTTATATGGCTTGGGAACATACTCCTGGATGTAGAAGATTGAGTGATGGTACGAACCAAGGATCTCTTTATGTTCGAGCAGCGCCTCGGCGGCTTCACGATCATTGACTTTGGCGATCAGGCGCCCCCACGAACCGATCGCCGGTTTAAGTACCACCGGGTAGCCGAGCTCTTCGATCGCCCGCAGCGCCGAAGCCGGCGAAAACGCCATACGGGTACGTGGAGTCGGCACGCCGGCCTTAATTAGCGCCTGGGTTGTCTTGAACTTATCGCCACAGACATCGGCCACTTCGGCGGTGTTGACCGTCGGCACGCCTGCATCATTCAGCGCACGCAGCGCATACAGCGCCCGCGAATGGTGGATCGAACGTTCGAGAACCACATCATACTCGTGGACATCTTCGTTGAGATTAAAAATGATATCGTCGTCGTCGAGTTTGACATACGAAACATGACGCCGGTCGAGTTCGGCCAGCAGCAGTTTCTCTTCGACCCGGATGCGCGAGCATAAGATTCCGATACGCATCTTATTCGCCCCAATCTTCACCGACCTCGGGGGCCAGGGCGAGTTCGGGGGGATCAATACTGATCACCTCCAGTTCGGCGGCACAGTCGGGGCAGACGACAATCTCGTTTTCGACGACATCGGCGGCCAGGGTGATCAGCGCATCACACTCGGGGCATGTGGCATTCACGGGGCTGTTCCTTTCGTACAATCGTTCAATCGAGCGTGCCATACACAAAAAACCCGCATCACCATTGCCTGGTGAAGCGGGCCGGTCGTCCATCCGTTTGCGACACAAGCGAGCTTAACCAGACCCGATGGCCGGCTTCTTGCTGCGCTTGTTCTGCTTGGCACACAAATGGTTCACGATGGATCCTGTCCTTGTGGTTACGCGGTGCCGACTATAGCATGCAGCAGGCAAGCTGTCAACCACATGCAGCGCTCGCTCGATTCTATAACCGTAGCGATGCGTGCCAGCGACCGCGTGCCGCCCCTCATGGTGTCGGCTTACCGCTCACAGGCTCACCAATACGCCTCAGCAGGTTCAGTTGCTGTTCGTAGCGGGCGATATCATCGGCCAGGCGTTCGGCGACCGCCGTCGCCATATGACGGTTCGCAGGCAGTTTCGTCGCATTGATCGCCACATCGAGTTCGTGCAACTCACCGGCCTTCTCATGAAACGAGCGGGGTGTCTGATGCACCACGGTACCTTCGTCATCCAGGATCTTCAGATATATCTCGGCCTTGCCATCGGGATCATCGACATCCTGGGCAGTATATTCGAGCTGGTAATAGCCGTAGTCATCGGTATACGTACGTCCAAGCAGGTCGTCGTGCTTACGATCGAGATCGTAGACATCGATCGCCACATTCGGCAGCCCAAGGCCATTCTTCTTATCGCTGATGCGACCGGTGACCATGCGAAAGCCCGCGCGTGGGGTGATTGTGGGGCGTTCGGCTGCGGCGCGCACACGGACGATCTGCTGTTGTACATCGACGCTGAGCGCGGTGCCGATTGCGGCGCGCCGTTCGGTATCCTGCTTACCCGCACTTTCGCTGCGCTGCGCAACCGCCTGCGTTGCCGTGGCACCGGCGGCGGCGGTATGGCTTAACACAGTGCGCAGATCGCTGAGCGACTCGATAGCCGGTTGCTGGTGTGCCAGCGCCTGCAGATCATTGATCAGCGCTGCGGCGATTCGATCGATAGTGGATGTCATTGGTGTTCCTTTCCATAGCAACGGGTGGCCGGCGCGTGCGATCAAAAACGGATGATGGCCGGGCGGTTGAGCCCATCGATCAGATTGGCAGCCGCCGGCGGATGCTGAGCCAGAATACTGCCGGGCGAGGCCAGATTACCGCTGATAATACCGCTGAGCAACCCGAAGATACGCAGTGCGCCACCGACGATGGTATTGTTGTTGAGCTGCACATCACTCATACCACTGATCAAGCCGAGCAGATCGCCCTCTTTGCGTTCAGCGGGTGCTTCGAGCCGGCTGGCATGCAGCACAACGGTTGGCCGACCGCCGATACTAAAGCCCTCACGAGAACGGCGCAGATACACATGGAACAGTGCCAGTTGCATGGTAGCCAGTGGTGATTCGTTGCGATTTGCGGTTATGGCATCTGGTTCGCGTAATCGTTCGATACGCAGCGCCAGGCCATGATTGGCGAGGATCTGGCATGCGCGGATGCCGATCTCGCCGCTGCCGGCGAGAATGCGAATACCGCCATTCACCAGTGCACGCCGCTGATCATCGCTGTCGTTCCCGCAGTTGAGCACGAGATTGTCGTTCAGTGCCAACTGCAGCGCCATATCGACATCAATGCCCCACATGTCGCGCACCTGCTGGCCGGCACCGCAGTTGCTGATACGATTGCCACGGATTCGACCGAAAAAGATATTACGCGCCACAATGCCACCCGCTCTATCGGTCAGGCCGGCGAGCCCGGCAACACTGCTACAGTTGGTAATGTGATTGTCTTCGATATCGACTCCGGCGACGAGCAGGCGTTCTTCGATCAGAATGCCGGCACCGGCCATGCCGCGCACCTGGTTGGCACGCACCTTGAGGTCGAAGAGCGCTGCCGGTTCCCGGCCATCGCCACGCACCTCGATGCCATGGCCGGCACCGCCGATCAGCTCATTACGCTCGACCAGTGTCTCGGTGATCCCGATCAGATCGGCATCACGGTCGGCCTCGCCGCGATCGCCGAAGAGGAGCGCCAGGAACAACTGGCGTGTATCGATATCGATCTGCATGCCGCCGCGCGCCCATGTCTCGGGATCGGTATCGGTCGGCACCAGAACATGATTGTCAAGGACACGACAACCGGCACCACTGAGGGCGATCCCATAGCCGCTAAACTGATTTGCCAGCAGGATCCCGATCTGCCGCAGGCTACCGGCCAGCGCCGCTGTATCGCGGGCCGCGACGGCTGATGAGAGATCACCGGCGGCGCTGTCAAGCGCCGGATCGCCAAGAGTGCCGAGCTGGCCGGCAATACTGGTGAGATCGCGCCGGGCGGCAGCAGTACGCATGAGATCAGGATCAGCGGCAATTGTATCGGTGTAGCTCATCGTTTCGCGGATCGCACCACGTCGTACCGTTTCGGCAAGTGGCGCAAACGCACGGCTACCGGCCAGGGCATTGATAATCGCCAGCCGGCCACTGTTGCCGATTGGTTGTTCTTGCATCGTGATATGGTTGCCGACCAGCGCTAGTTCGAACAGGTTGGACTCGATCGCAGTGCGCAGGCTGCGCAGGCTGTTGGATTCAACCCGATAATCAGCTTCGAGCCAGCCTTCCGCCTGTTGCGCCCAACCCGCGAGCGTACGACGCACCATGTGCAGCAGATCCAGTGCGGCGGTACGGGCGGCCGGCGGCAGACCGGTTGCAGCAGCAATCTGCCGCTCGATCGAACTGAGTGCCGTTGGTGCTGAGCGCATCAGGCTGCGCCAGATGAAGATATTGAGCTGTACATTAGCCGCATAATCGAGGCTCTGCAAGCGGAGTGCCTGGCCGGCCGGAGCATGCAAGCGATTGGCATCGATGCGCAACCCGCCAATTGGGATGAAATGGCGCAGTGCAATGGCAGCCACGGCCGCGATATCATTGTTGCTGATGCGCAGGGCGTTCTGTGGCAGCGCCAGGTTGCCGAACGGCAGCCGCGACTCAGATGCCAGCAGGTCGCCGATCGCCTCGGCGGCCAGCCACAGAACCGGCACACTACTGGCCGCGAGCTGGTCGATCAACTCCTGTGCCATGTCGCGCAGCGTCGTCAGCCCACCCAGATCAACCATGTCTTCCAGTAGCAACCAGAGTGCCGCCCGGGTGTTTTCTGCTTCGCCATAGAGTCCGGCCACAGCATCTGCCCAACCAGCGATGTCGGCCAGCAGATCAGCAAGGGTATGGTTGACAACCCCGCTCGCGCAGCGCATAGTATTGCGCTCAATCCGCGCCCGATGGCTTCCACCAAGCAGGATCGCGGCACTGAGTGCGGCATGGCGCGAGTTGTTGCCCGCCGCCGGCGGATCTGCAGCAGGGCGATTGGGCACCTCGATGATGGTGTTATCGTTCAACATGGCCGCCTGTAACCAGCCGGCAACAATTCCATGGCGGACGATCTGCACGGTTGTATTGCTCAGGCGGCCGCCAATCCAGAGCCAGCCGGTGAGGCCATCCCTGGCTTCGATACGGCAACCATCGATCCTGCTGTTGTACCAGTGCCAGGCGGCCAGCGCCACGCCACGGCTACCGCGCACCCCCGGCGCAAACAGATCAGCATCGCGCAACCCCGGCTGATCGCGCCGATCGGCATCAACACGCGGCTCGAACACCACGCCGCGCAGATCACACTGCTCGATGTTCCAGTCGGCGGCCCGTAGCGCTACGATACCGGCATCACTAAAACGCAGTGTTGAATGACGTAACTGTAGCCCCGTTACACCACTGTAGGCCGGCAGAGTGCGGCGTTCGGCAGCACCGATCATCGTCACTTCACCTAGAAGCAGCTCCTGACCACCAAGCGCCAGATCACGAATGCTGCCGTTGAGGCGCAAGAGGCCGATACGGCCACGGCCGAGCAGCGCCGTCGTTACGGCAACCGTAACACCACCAATAGTAATACCGTTCATCGACTCGGGGGTACGGAAACTGCGCACCTCGCCATTGACCCGCAGGCTGACACTACCGCCAAAGTGGGCAAACTGGGCGCTCACATCGCGCAGCCGGCCGGTAGGGGTGTGGCTCAGCGCCGCATTGCCAAGCATCAGTGCGGCAGCAAAGGTACTGCCGTCGCCGGCACGCACTTCCGCAGCACCATTGACCACCGGCTGCCCGGCAAGCGGCGTATGATTGGCGATATTGAACGAGAGACCCGCGCTCTCGAATGTCTGGCCGATGGCATAGCTGCGATCGGGTGCCAGATCGGCAAAATCGACACGCCATACTGCCTCTTCACGGGGTGGTTCTTGCGGGCGCGGCAGCTGATCGCCAAGCAGGCTGAGGATGGCAATCGGTGCAGCGATGCGACACTCCTCAATGGTAATCGTATCAGCCTCGCCAAGCTGTATCCCACAACGTCGTTCGCCGCGCTCGGTTACTGCACTGTTGATCAGCGTCATGCGACGCAACACAATATCGCGTGTCACAACCGGCATGCCTGACGGCCCGACACCGCTGATAGCGATCAGCGCCGGTGCATCATCGGCCAGGATTCGCATATCGCTGAAGGTGATCTGGGTTGCACCACGCACGATAATCCCGGCCGGTGAACGGCCTCCATCAGCTACAAGCTGCAGTTGCGAGGCTTGCCCCTGGCCGGTAATCGTCAGGCGATGCGCATTATGCAGATCAAGGGTACCGGTCAGCGTATGCATACCGGCGCACAGACAAACACGCCCACCACCGCCGGCCAGCACGGTCGCAATCGCCTGGCGCAAGTCATCGCCGGGGTGCACATCAACACAGCAGCCACCGGCATCGATTTCGGTCAGTGGTGGAAAGATACGCCGGCAATCGCTGAGTGTCCAGCTATCACCAACAGCCTGCAAGACACCAAGGGCACAGTAGTGATGAGCCGTCCCTTCACGCAACTCCAGGCGCGGCTCAGCGCCATCGCGTGGCCAGAGCAGATCACCGGCCAGATCGCCAATCGCCGTGCGTGCCGGGATCGTCCAGTAATCACCGGCCTGGTAGCTGCCGCCCGGCTCAAAGAAGATTTCAACTCCATCTTCCAGCTCAAACCAGTTGCCTTCGGCCACTGCCACTGGGATGGCACCATCAACCAGTGCAACCGCAGGATCACGGCCGTGATCCCAGCGACGTAGCAGCGGGTGGCGGGTCGGATCCTGACCGACAGCAGCAGCCGGCGTATCGGCAAGATGCACCAGCGTGCCGTTCTCTTCGAGGTGATCGACCTGGAGCAGCGGGCGCTTGATACCGCCCAATGCATCGGCATCATCGATCAGTTCGACCATATCACGCTGTCCAAGGCTGAAGTAGCGGTCGCGGGCCGGTTCGGCAAGTGTGACACGCCGCTGGGCAACATTCACCCCGCTCACGGCATAGATCACCGAACCATTATCGCGAGACCATTTGAAGGTTGGGCCACGCGGATCATCGCTTCCGGTATGGATTTCGACGCGGTAGAGCTGATTTTCGAGACGCCGATAACCGGCCCGCGCCGGAACGATGCAGGGATCGGCGGCCTCGGGGTCGGGTTCGGCCCGCGCCGCAAGACGCGCCGTCGAGTCGCTGCCGGGCGGCGACCAGCAACGCCCAAGGGCAGCGCATGTCGGCGGGGGCGAACCGGCCGGCAGCGGCAGCAGGCGTACCTGGGCGATTGTACGCAGCCGCGTGGTGGTGTCCGGGCCGCCAAGCGCCACCTCGCGGATGGCAGGATCCTCGATTGCGCTGATCGGCCGCTGCCAGAGATCGAGATAGGCGAGATAATGGCTGCCGGCAACAAGTGCAGATGCAGGCACCGGCAGATCCGGCTGGCTATAGTAGCTCACTACCCGGCGTAATCGCAGCGTCTCGGCAGCTGGTAAGGTCGCCGGCATGCCGAAGGTCAGCAGATCACCGTCGATGGCATCGATGCGCGCCACCCCAAGGGCAGCCGTGCCGTTGAACAGCTCGACCCATTGGCCAACCAGCAGTGGGTGCCCATCGATCACCAGATTGGCGATCCGGGCACGCCGGGCGGCATGCCGGCGGATTGGTGCATCACTGCCGGGGAGGAGTTCGTACAGATTGCCATGCACATAGATCCGCCCAGGGTCGATCAAGAGATCCGGGTTTGCCCCGCCGATCGGCGTCAGGCGAAAGCCGCCGCCGTACTTCGGCACACCACAACATCCAATCAGATCACGCAGTGCCGTCTCTCGATAGTACTGGTCAATAGCAGCCTGCTCATTCCAGTCGGAGTCGAGCCAGACACGCCCTTGTTGCTGGCGAACACCAGCATTATGTGTTTCGGGGCGGAACCGGATACGGGTGAAATCGCCCATACGGTTGCTCTCTTTCTTGTTGCCACCCGCCACTATAGCGGCGAAGGTTGAAGACAATTATGTTATGTAAAACATGCCGGCGTCCATGCCGGCACGCAGGTATTCCTCAAGCACCATACGCAGATTAGCTTCGCGGAGCGTCTGTTTAACACTGAACATAAAGCCCATTTCGGCACCATCCTCGGCACCGGCGGTTATTTCGGGCGGGCAGACGTGGCTAAGCTGGCCATAGGCCGGCTGGCCGTAGCGCCGGGTAGTAAACGAGGGTTGAACCCGTTGGATGATCGCATGGCGTTCGGCAGGCGGCAGCGTGGCAACCGGATCGAGGCCCAGAGCGGCAGCGCGGTGTGTCAGCGCCAGTTCGGGCTGGCAGCGGTACCGTCGCCCGGTACGCGAGCCTTCGGCAATGAAGCAGAAGCGTAGGCAACCGATCTGGCGGCGTTCGATCTGCAACGGCTCGCTGAACACCGAATTACTGGCATCAAGGCTGCGTGCCGTAAGCAAGCCGAAGATCGTGCTGGCCTGGATATCGCATGTCGCAGCAGGTGTCGCGATAACCCCATCAATGATGCTCTCGGCAATCCGCAGCGCCATACTATCGCCGGTGAAACCAATCGACCCGCTGATACAACGCAGCATGTGGATCTGCAGCTGTTGATGGCGTTCAGCCGGAGCAGCGCCCGCCTCGATCGTGATACCGCCGGCAGACGGCACCAGCGTACAATGCGCCAGTCGCAACACACCCAGATCACCGGCGATAACCGTAAGTCGGCCTTCGATCAACAGACCATCGATCGTCAGTTCGCCACGGTCTTCATCGGCAAGCGGTGCACTGGCCTGCACCTCGATATCGCCCCGCAGATGCGGCCGGCGTGCGCCGGGAAGAAAGGCACCAACCCGCCGGCGCAGTGCACCGGCCAGTGTCGGATCAGCCTCAAGCGGCCAATCACCGGCAACTATTGCCAGCCGGCTGCCGGGGGGCACCCTGATCGCCGCCACGCCCGTCAGGGCTTCGGCATAACTCGCACTATCCATCACCACAATCAGGCCGCGAGCCGCCGCATTGGCTGGATCAGCCACATGCAGGTGCC
>CALLZL010000275.1 GCA_937859575.1 uncultured Chloroflexota bacterium | reverse complement strand
GTGCACGATAACGTGCCTGGCTGGCATGCAGTGCCGCATGGATCTGCTCCTCGAAGTGGATGATGCGGCGCATGATCATGCCGACCAGCCCAATATCACCACCCGCAGAAGCGATCTGTGCCCGCGCCGCCGCCAACCAGGCCGCTTCATCGGGCAAGCGTCGCTCGATCTCGGCGATCAACCGATCCACCACATCCGCGACAATCTCGGGGGCAAACGACCAGAGCCCGATGAACTGCCGCAAGTCGTTATCGACGGCCGGGATCCGGCGATCCCTGGCGCACAGCGCGGCGCTGAAGCGCTCGGAAAGCACCAGCACAAACCATTCGTTACACAGTGGGTCATCTTCCGCCAGGCCGACACATAATACCCCATCACCATCGCGGAGCCAGAGATCGCCGCTGGACATGACACACACCGCCCGTGCGACCGTGGCAAGTTGTGCATAGCGCTCGGCCGATTGTTCCCAGTAGATCTGTTGCTGGAAGCCGGCAATCACAATGGCCGGTAATTGTTCATCGAGTACGGCATACTCGATCGCATGCGAGAACTGCACCAGCGTAGCTTTGGTGCAATCCAGCGGCTCAGTATAGCCGCGCAGCAACTGCTGCAACGCCTGATACGGCGATAGAACCGCTGGATTGTCTGCCATTGATTTAGGCCTTTTCTGGGCGTACGGCACGGATCCGTTCAAATGCCGCCGGATCATACTTCAGTACCGGCTGCCGTGCCGCACGCACCTCGTCGAGCCGCCGTACCGGGGTGGTGGTTGGTGCCGCGTGTAACACCTCGGGTGTCTCGCAGGCCTCACGGGCAATTGCCGTCATCGCCTCAACGAAGCGATCAAGGGTACGCTTCGACTCGGTTTCGGTTGGTTCAATCATCAACGCCTCGGGCACGATCAATGGGAAGTAGACCGTGGGCGGATGGAAGCCGTAGTCGATCAGCCGCTTGGCGATATCGAGCGTCCGGATGCCTTTTGCTCCTGCGATCTGCCCTTTCAGCACCGTTTCGTGCATACAACTGCGCCGCACCGCCGGCGGGGAGATCTCCTGCAGACGCGCCTGCAGAAAGTTGGCGTTAGCACCGCGGGTTCGCCCCCCTCTCGCAAAACGGTAACCCCCCGCGGCCGAAAGCAT
>CALLZL010000274.1 GCA_937859575.1 uncultured Chloroflexota bacterium | reverse complement strand
GTGCGACTGCTGATGTGGGTAGGGCCGCCCCGACCGTGGCGGGCGGCGCGGCACGGCACGGATCGCCCGCACCAACTCGCGGATCTCCCGTACCAAGCCGTGGCCCCGCGCCAAGGCGGCCCCGATCCGTCGCACAAACCATCGCACCACGCGCACGACCGTCACCTGCATCCAATGCGCCAGCACCATAGCGATCAACCCGGCCAGCACCTCACAGGTGATCCGCGCCGCCGTCCGCGCCGTGCGGTGCTCGACCTGCCCCACGCTTTTCCAGCGGAATGTGTCGCTGCGCTCCGCATGACCGTCCAGCCTCTCGTACCCTACCGGTCACGAGAACGCATACACCCTGGAAATGCGGCGGGGCTCAGATCAGGATATCGCGAGATATGCTATGATCAGGCGTATGCCAATGAGATGCGTTGGCTGTAAGGAGATACTGCATGGAGCCCTGGGCGGCGGCGGATCTGGAGATACGCGGGGTGCGGCTGCGCTATCATCGTACCGGCGGTGGCGGCGAAGCGGTAGTTCTGGTGCATGGTCTGACCGACCATGGGCTCTACTGGTCGGCATTGGCACGTGAACTGGCGCATGATTATGATGTCGTATTCTACGACTCGCGTGGCCATGGTGCATCGGGCACTTCGCCCGACGGGTACGAACTCACGACTCTGGCCGCTGATCTGGTGGCGTTGGTGCAGGCACTCGGGTTGCAGCGCCCGGCGCTGATTGGCCATTCGATGGGGGGATCAACCGCATCGCTGGCGGCAGCGACAACCCCCGGCCTGTTCCGCGCGCTCATTCTGGAAGATCCGGTCTGGTCGAGTGGCACAGGTGGCCCACCGCTTGATCTGAATGAGCGGCGTTTGCAGTGGCGCGAACAGATACGTGCGCGCCAGCAGCGCGACCGGGCGACGTTGCTGGCCGAGGTGCAGGCTGAATCGCCCAGCTGGAGCGCCGAGGATTATGAGCGCTGGATCGACTCGAAGCTGGCGGTACGGCCAGAGGCACTGGATGTGATGCCGAGCCTGGCGCGCAACTGGCTGGCCGATGCGCAGCAGATCGACTGCCCGCTGCTGGTGTTGACGGGCGAGCCGGAGCGCGGTGCGATTGTCGATCCGATCGCCGAGCAGGCGCTGCTTGCAGCCCAGCCGTTGGCGCGGGTGCTGCGGCTGAGCGGAACCGGCCACCAGGTGCGACGTGAGCGTTTCGATGCGTATCTGCCGGCGGTGCGTGAGTTTCTGGCGGCACATCGCCAGTGAACGCCGGCATGCGGCAGGGAATGCGATCGGTTGGCAGTTGGTTGCGATTACTGGGTGAGGAGTCGTTCGAGCCGGCCGTCGCTGAGTGCTTCTGGCAGGCCTGGTTCGACCCATCCGGCGATCAGGGTGGGATTGGCGCGCAGCATAGTAATCACGCCATGGGCCAGGCGCAGTGCGCTGGCTGCGATCGCCGCAGTATCGGCAGCAGTGGCTGCCATCCCCAGGCAGCACAGCATATCGTCGCGGTAGCCGGCAGGAACCAACCCGAGATCGAGTGCCGCCTGCAATGCGAGGCGTGGGCTTTCGACACACACCGGCGGGTTGAGTAATGCCAGCAGTGCCGGGGCACGTAGCGCCAGCCCTTGTGCCGCCTGACGCACGCCGAGATCGTCGTCGCGGTTGAGTGCATTGCGCACTTTGGCGGCACATTCGATCAGATCCTGGAGCTGGGGCGAAGCTTGTAGTTCGAGGGTTAGCCGATCCGCCAGTTGCGCCGCCGCTGCGGGTGTCGCCCAGAGCAGGCGGGCTGTTTCGCGGGCCGGCAGGTAGAA
>CALLZL010000273.1 GCA_937859575.1 uncultured Chloroflexota bacterium | reverse complement strand
GGTTGCCGTTGCGTTCGGGTCGGTCGTCGCCGTCGGCGGCACGGTGTTGGTCGGCGGCACGGTGTTGGTCGGCGTTGCATTCGGGTCGGTCGTCGCCGTCGCCGTCGCCGTCGCCGTCGCCGTCGGCTCCGGGGTATCCGTCACACGGGGTGCTTCCGCCGGCACGTCGGTTGGCGCTTCTGCCGGCACGTCGGTTGGCGCTTCTGTCGGCACGTCGGTTGGTGCTTCCGCCGGCGCGTCGGTTGGTGCTTCCGCCGGCGCGTCGGTTGGCGCTTCCGCCGGCGGCTCCTCCTGTGCCCGTGACGCCGCCGGCGCTGCTGACGGATTCACCCAGCGATACGCCTCGGCGTAGAGCGGGAAGACAATCAGCAGCAACGAGACGACGATCAGCCCGATCTCATAGGCCGTCCAGCGTGCGGGCCCACGCCGTGGCGAAGCATTCTTCTTGCCGCGAAACGACCGCTGCATGGCTTCTTCCTTCCTCGCGAAAACTATTCGCCGGTAATCGGCGTTGCACCAATCAGCCCAGCGACCACAATCAGGCGCTGTGTATCCCAGTTGGTGCAGGTAATAAGCGTCAGTATCGGTATATCACTTGCCTGCAGAACCTCGACCTGGGTTGGCCAGACATTATGCGACTCACGGACACGATAGGTATAGCGCCAGCCGGCCGCATCGACAAAAATATCATCACCCGGCTGAAGTGCACCCAGATCACGAAAGACAGCCCCACGCAGGCCGGCATGCCCGGCAAGCGCCATATTCCCCGGTTCGCCCGGCAGGCCGCTGCCATGCAGATAGCCTGCGGCATAATCGGCAACCTCCCAGATCCCGTCTACGACAAAAACTTCGCGGATTGCGGTGTCGAGCCCGATTGTCGGAATCGTGAGCCGGCTCGGCTCGGGCGGCAGTTCCACCGGCTGCTCAGGTACGGCAGCCCGCGGTGCAATGAATTCGGCCGGTGCAAGCGGTTCGTTCATTGCGTCGGTGACATAGGGCAATGGTGCCAACGGAACTGTCGCGATCACTGCCGTTGCCGGCGGAATAACAGCGACCGGCGGATCAGCGGCTACCGCCACCTGTGCCGTTACATTGCGCAAATACCACCAGTCGCGTACCGGCCCATCGAGGAGCCACGCACCAGATCCCAGCACGAGCACAACAACCAGGGTGAGCTCGACATGCCGCAGGACTCGATCAACCCAGCTGCGCAACAGATAGCCACTCAGCGCATGCCGCCGCTGCTCGGTTGTTGAACGAAGCGCCACCGGCCGCGTTAACCCTGCGCGCCGCGCTGGTGGTGCAGTGATCAGGGTTTGCAACAGTTCGTGCGCCTGATCGTCAGAAGGCGGGGCAGGCTGTCGGCGCATCCGAATCATCCTATGATTGAACTCGATAAAAAGACATAAGAATACAGGCCGATTATACACGACGCATTGCATCGTTGCAATAGGGATGTTGTTAGGAATGCCATCCATGCCGATTCATGAAGGCATGAGTGTAAAGGGAACCGTATAGTTGTTTTTATTGTCTGGTCTGGCGGCGATCCGCTTACCGCAGCAACAATGTGGTTTAGATTCCCGAACCGACGGCATCGGTAATCGAGCTGAAGCCATCGCGCTGCAGAAGCCGCAGCAGATCACGCTGCATAGTGTGAATCAGGCCCGGGCCACCATAGATCATACCGGTATAGAGTTGCACCAGGCATGCACCGGCCTGGATATGGCCATAAGCATCGGCAGCACTCATGACCCCACCAACCCCGATAATCGCCATGCTGCCGTGGGTCAGTGCATAGACCTGTGCAATTGTCGCACGGGCATGGTGCCGCAATGGTTGGCCGCTGAGCCCGCCGGTTTCGGCTGCCAACGGCCCGGAGACACGATCGCGACGAGTAGTGGTATTGCCGGCGATCAGGCCGGCGATCCGGTTGGCACTGGCTGCGGCGACTACCTGCTCGATCTGCGCTGCGTTTTCGTCGGGCGAGATCTTCAGGAAGATCGGCACTGGCCGCATGGTTGCCTGGTTTGTGCGTTGCAGATCGCCGAGCAGGGCTTCGAGGGCACTCCGTTCGTGCAACCGGCGTAGGCCGGGGGTATTGGGCGATGAGATGTTGAGGGTGATGTAGTCGGCCAGTGGCGCAAGGGCGCTAAACGCAGCACGATAATCATCAGTGGCATGTTCGAGCGGTGTATCGCGGTTTTTGCCGATATTGACACCGATAATTGGTGCCTCAGCACCAAGCGCTGCCCGTGCCCGACGAAGCTGTTGTAGCACCGGCTCTATTCCAGGGCTATTGAAACCGAGCCGGTTGATCAGGGCATACGATTGGGGAATGCGAAACAGACGCGGGCGAGGGTTACCCGGCTGTGGCCGCGGCGTTACCGTACCGACTTCAACATGGCTGAAACCGAGCAGCTGCATAGCGCCGATCATTGTGCCACGCTTATCAAACCCTGCAGCCAGACCAATCGGGTGCTGGAACGACAGACCAGCACACATCACCGCCAGGGCCGGATTGGTAGCCGGTTGGCGTGCTGCCAGCATCCGAATCAGAGCCGGTGGCAGCCGCCCGAGCATCCCACTGATCAGGTCATGGGCCTGTTCGGCATCGAGGCGAAAGAGCAGCGGCCGGCAGAGGCGGTACAAAAACGACAGACTCATGCAGTACGTCCAAGCTCCTTCAAATCAAACACCGGGCCATCTTCGCAGAGCAATCGTATACCGCGCCGAACTTCAACAGCACAGACTCCACAGGCACCAACACCAC